>CAJONF010000203.1 GCA_905236665.1 uncultured Selenomonadaceae bacterium
AAGTAAAGCCTGTGTGAGAGGAAATAAGACGTAACATTCGGCGCAACCTCGATGATCCAGGAAGCTCTTATGAGCAGTTCACTCAAAAATTTCATTCTAAATCCCCCGACGGGGGCTTTTTTTTTTCTACAGCTGAAATAAAATTGCGTAGATAAAAAATTTTTGGAGATTTTAACGCTCATGAAGAAATATTTTTTTGCACGCCTAATTCAACTCGTGCCGATTTTGTTTGGAATAACTTTTCTGACGTTCGCAATGATGCAATTCGCCGCAGATGACGCTGTAGACATAATTTATCAACAATCGGGCAGCGTTTCGGAAGAAATTAAAGCCGCTAAACGTGCGGAACTCGGTTTAGATCAACCTTTTCTGATTCAATACGCAAATTGGCTCGGCGGCGTGCTTACAGGCGATATGGGGCGTTCTTTTATAAGCGGAAAATTAGTTTTCGATACTTTTGCTGAAAAATTGCCCGCTACGATTGAATTAATGATTATTTCTGTTCTGTTGACGATTTTTTTCGCTATTCCGCTCGGAATTCTCGCCGCTATCAATCAAAATCGCCCACTCGATTACTTTATCCGATTTTTTACCTTCATCGGCAATTCCATGCCAAATTTTTTCGCCGGTTTACTTTTAATTTACCTCCTCGCGTTGAAACTAAACCTATTGCCGATAATCAGCGGCGGAAATAATTTTTCAAGCGTGATTATGCCCGCGCTAACTCTTACAATCGCCATGGGTGCAAAATATACGCGGCAAATTCGCGCCGTCGTCCTAGAAGAACTCGATAAACCATATGTAATCGGTGCAAGAAGTCGCGGTGTCCCAGAATTTACGATTTTAACTAAAAGTGTCCTGCGCTCAACGCTAATTATGATTATAACTTTGCTTGCACTGTCAATCGGTTCACTTTTAGGCGGCACTGCCATTGTCGAAACTATTTTTATGTGGGACGGCGTCGGAAAAATGGCTGTTGACGCAATTTTAATGCGCGATTATCCGCTAATTCAAGCTTATGTCGTGTGGATGGCGATAATTTATGTTTTTGTGAATCTCGCGGCGGATTTATTGTATTTTTTCTTTGATCCGCGTGTCCATTACGGTGATTTATCATGAAAAGTTTAGCTCCTTATCTTTTTGCCGCCGGAATTTTGATTTTTATCGCAGTTTTTGCCGATTTTTTAACGCCTTTTGATCCCTATGTACAAGATTTGGAAGGTGCACTCGCTCCGCCGAATGAAATTAACATTTTGGGCACCGATAGATACGGTCGCGATGTTCTTTCCAGAGTTATTGTCGGCTCGCAAACCACTTTATGCGCCTCTTTGCTACTTTTGGCTGTAATTTCTATTGTCGGAAGCTTTATCGGAGCGATTTGTGGCTATAAAGGCGGGCGTTTGGATACTTTTTTAATGAGAATGTCCGATATTTTCCTTGCTTTCCCGCAAATGGTTTTCGCAATCGCCGCGGCTGGAGCTCTTGGCGGCGGTTTACTCAATGCGGCGGCGGCTTTAGCCATTATCGGTTGGCCAAAATACGCCAGAATTGCTCGCGGACTCGTTTTATCTATTAAATCAATGCCATATTTTGACGCCGCAAAAATGTCCGGCTCAAATTCTATGCAAATTCTCTTCAATCACGTTTTCCCCAACATTTTGGGTACAATTTTAGTCACTGCCGCGCTTGATATCGGTACAATCATCATGGAATTAGCCGGATTATCATTTTTAGGGCTTGGAGCTATGCCGCCAACTGCCGAATGGGGCGCAATGATGAATAATGGTCGCTCAATGCTACAAACTGCGCCGTGGATAATTCTGGCACCAGGTTTTGCAATTTTTATCACTGTCGCAACGTTTAATTTGCTCGGCGATAAGCTTAGAGACTATTTAGGAGGTAATTTATCATGAAAATTGGAATGAAAAAGAAATTTTTAGCCGCAATTTGCGCGGCAACTCTTCTTTTTACTGGTTGTGGCGGTGAAAAATCTGCTTCAACCGACGAAAAAACTTTTATTTATGGCACGGTTGCTTATGGCGTCGCTATGGAAAATGCAGGAACTAATCCGCACGAAAGTTACAGCGGTTGGAGCACTCTTCGCTACGGTATTGGCGAAACTCTCTTCAAATTTAACGAAAATATGCAACTTGAACCGTGGTTAGCCGAAAATTTTGAGCAAATCGATGATTTCACGATTAAAATTAAAGTAAAAGATGCCGCGACCTTCTCAAATGGAAAAAAAGTCGACGGAGCCGCTGTAAAAAAATGTTTTGAAAATCTAATAAAAAATCACGATCGAGCACCAAAAGATTTAAAAATTTCTTCGATTGAAGCGGACGGACAGTTCATAATCATTAAATCTGCCGAAAAAATGCCCGCATTGCTGAACTATTTGTCTGATCCTTACGGTTGCATTATCGATATTGATTCGGGCGTTGAAAATGGTATTGTCGTCGGCACTGGACCTTATAAAGCCGTAAAAGTTACTGATACGCAGATTGATTTAGTTAAAAATGATAATTATTGGGACGAAATCAAGCCGAAAATGGAAAAAATCGTCGTAAAAAGCATTACGGACGGCGATACTTTGACTATGGCTATGCAAAATGGCGAATTAGACGCCGTGCAAGGTTTACCGTACTCATCTTTGCAACTTTTTCAGAACGATAACTACAAAATTTCGCAAACAAATACTTCTCGCGTCTATCAAGCCGCTTTTAACTTCAAAAATCCGATTTTACAGGATTTAAACGTTAGAAAAGCTATTTCTATGGCGATTGATAAGGAAAATTTTACTAAAATCCTCCTAAATGGCAACGGTTCGCCGGCTATTTCGCCTTTTCCAGCGAATTTGTCTTTCGGTGATAAAAATTTCCAACCCATTCCCTACGATTTAGACGCCGCTAAAAAACTTTTAACTGATTCCGGCTGGATTGATACAAATAATGACGGTTTTGTTGATAAAGACGGCAAAAATCTCGAATTAAACTATTTAACTTACACTTCACGTCAAGAATTGCCGCTTTTAGCCGAGTCCGCGCAGGCAAATTTGAAAAAAATCGGCATAAAACTCAACGTAAACGCCACTGACAACTATAAAACTTTCCTAAAAAATGGCGAATACGATATTTTTAGCAAAGCTATTGTCACAGCTCCCACCGGCGACCCCGAATATTATTTTACTAGTCATATTATCAAAAATGCCGTCGATAACGCTGGTTTTTACGACAGCGAACAGATTTTTGCACTAGAAAACGAACTTCATAACACTTTTGGCGCAGAAAAACGCTCAGAAATTGCAATTAAAATGTCTCAGCAAATTTTGGACGATTGCGCACTTATCTACGCCTCGCATTTGCAGATGTCCTTCGTGATGAAACCGAATGTCGAAGGATTCACTGCGCACCCTTCCGATTATTACGAAATTACCGCCGCACTCGATAAAAAATGATTTTTTTCGTTCAAAATTTTGTCCAGAGGTGATTTCATGGGCGAAAATCTTCTTAAAATCGAAAATTTATCTGTAAATTGCGGTGAGAAAAAAATTTTGCACGATATAAACTTTTCAATTAGGCGCGGAGAAATTTTAATCATCGCCGGAGAGTCCGGTAGCGGAAAATCTACGATTTTAAAGGCTATTGGCGGTTTACTTGGCAAAAATTTCATTTTAAACGGGAAAATTTTCTTCTGTGGGCAAGATATTACAAAAATTTCCGATTTTGAACGGAGAAAAATTGCTGGAGAGGAAATTGGAATGATTTTTCAAAACGCCGGAGCAAGTTTTTGTCCAATTCGCAAAATCGGCGATCAAATCTTTGAAAGTGTTCGTGTTCATCGTGATTTTGACAAAAAATCTTTTTTAAAACAGGCAAAATCAATAATGCAGAAAATAAATTTAGATTTTTCGGTTCTAAATGAATATCCGTTCAAATTATCAGGCGGAATGGCTCAACGAGCAGGAATTTTGGCAGCAACAATCCTAAAACCAAAACTTTTGTTAGCAGATGAAGCAACAAGTGCGCTAGATGTCGTTACTCAAGCCGAAGTCGTAAAAGAATTGCTAAAACTTCGCGATTCTGAACAAATTTCTATAATTTTAGTAACTCACGACCTAAAAATTGCAAAAAAAATGGCAGATAACGTTTTAATCCTGCGTAAAGGCGGCGAAATTGCCGAATTTGGCACGCGAGATCAAATTTTTATCACGCCAAAAGAAAGTTATACGAGAGAATTAATCAAGGCGGCAAATTTATGAGTATTTTGGAAGTTAAACACGTAAAAAAATTTTTTGAGAGCAAATTGGTGCTTAATGATATAAATTTTTCAATAAATGCTGGAGAAATTTTAGGAATTGTCGGTTTGAGCGGCGGTGGAAAATCAACTTTAGCAAAAATTATCGCAAGATTGATTGATTGCGACGCTGGGCAGATTTTTTTATGTGGAAAAGATATTACACACGAAAAAAGCACTGATTTTTATAAAAATATGCAAATGATATTCCAAATGCCGGAAGATTCATTTAATCCGCGTCAAAAATTGGGAAAAAGTATCGCTGAACCGATAAAAAACTTTTTAGGCGGCGAAAATCTTCAAAAGCGCGTCGAAAATTTGCTAATCGAAGTGGGATTGCCGAAAAATTACGCAAATCGCTATCCGCGTGAAGTTTCCGGCGGAGAATGTCAGCGAGCAGCGATAGCGCGTGCAATTTCAGTAAATCCAAAGCTTTTAATCTGCGATGAGGCGACTTCCGCGCTAGATGTGACGATTCAGGCACAAATTATCGCGTTAATAAAGAAATTATGCGTCGAAAGAAACATTTCTTGCTTATTCATCACGCACGATTTATCAATTTTAAAAAAAATAGCTAATCGCGTGCTAGTTTTGGAGTCTGGTCAGCTAAAAACTTTAGAAAAATCGAATTTTAAGGAGGTTTTACAATGGAATTAAGCAGAAGAATTGAAAATTATTGGGATGAACGTAGCGAAAACTTCAGCAAAACTCGCCGATTGGAATTAGACGGGATTGATGCCATCGCTTGGAAAAATATTTTAAAAAAAAGTCTTCCGGAGAGCAAAAATCCTTTAAAAATTCTCGATATCGGTACCGGAGCAGGATTTTTTGCGGCAATTCTTGCTAAAATGGGGCATAAAGTCGTTGGGATTGATATGTCGTCGAAAATGCTTTGTGAAGCAGAAAAAAATCTTCGTGAAATGAATTTATCAGCCGAATTTTATAAAATGAACGCGCAAAATTTAAATTTTTTTGCTGATGAGACGTTTGACGCGATTGTAACCAGAAATTTAACGTGGACTTTGCCCGATGTTAAGGCGGCTTATCGCGAATGGCGACGAATTTTGAAAATCGGCGGAGTTTTGATGAATTTTGACTCTGATTACGGCGATAAAAACTTTTTAGACGAAAAAACCTGCTCGAAAGGCGAAATTTGCAACAAAATGCTCGTCGAATGCGATTTTATTAAAAATTCTTTGGCAATAAGTACGAAACGCCGTCCGAAATGGGATAAAATTTTTTTGGAAGATTTAAATTTTATCGTTCGCCTTGATGAAGATATTTCTCATGCTGTACATAAAGATTCGCGCTGTTTTTATGATTCTGTACCACTTTTTGCGATTTACGCGACAAAATAAATAAAAAAAACTCGTTTCTGAGTGAAACTAGTTAATTTTTTTCAAAAAAACGGCTCAAAATAACCCCAACGAACTTCCGCGCCGTAATATGAATCGGGAGTTTCGTCGTAGGTTACACAAAAACGATAGTAACTGCTTCCGCCGATATTATCATCAATTTGCGGATCAAAAACGTATTCCACGCCATTAATTGCGATAACGCACCAAATATGACCGGTATAACCGCCATTTGCACGCGCAGTTTGTCCATAAACCGTGTAACAATTCAACCCGATTGCACGAGTTAGCGCGGCAAATGCGCAAGAATAATCGTCGCAAGCTCCGACGTGCCCGACCAACATTCCATAAGCGCGGGCGGTACCATTATCTTCGGGAAAATCCAATCTTAGGACGTTATCGCCATAAGAACACGTGTCAATTAGATAATTATAGCAAGAAAGTACCTTTTCATAGGTCGTCATGCCGTCAAAAGTGATGTTTTCGAGCGTTTTTTGGACAATTTCGTCGCAAAATTCATCACCGGTAGCTGTAGGATATAGTTCAGCATTATTTAATAAAAATTCTGCGTTTGCCGCCTTAACTGAACCCGAAAATAAGAAAAAAATCGTCAAAAACGTTATAAAAAAGGCTTTCATATTAATTTTTCCTTTCTAATTGAAGATATTCGCTCCATTGAACGCCGATTTGCTCATTTCGGGTACCCTGAACGAATTTGTAGAACATTTTTATCATTTTTGCACGTTCGCGAGCATTTTTTGACCAAAAATCATCACCTTCCGGCTCCAATAACAAATTTGAACCGCCTAAAAGGTACTGACGACGGCAAATTTCCTCTAAATTAACGTCCGGATTCTTTAAAATGTCGTACATTACGAGAAAAGTCGTCGTGCGACCGTGTCCGGCTTGGCAATGGAAGTGCAACCAAGAATTTTCCGGCAAATTTGCGACAAAAATTAAAAAATCGTCCACAATTTCTGGTGTGGGAAAAGTTCCGTCGGCAACAGCGTATCTAATATAATTAAAACCGATTTTTTCTGCAGAATCGCGTTCAGTTTCGATAAAACGCGGAATAATTGTGACGGATTTTAAAATTTTCGTGTCAGTATTGCCCATCGGCGTAAAAGTTGTTTCGATTCCGCGCAAATTATTCAGCTGTTCGACCTCAAAAGCCTCAACCTCGGCAGTATTTTTGCCAAAATTAGCAGAATTGTTCTTTTCATGCCAACTTACCGGCAAAAAATTTGCATAACCGTGACTTTCTTGCCGCAAATCGACAATAAAAACCTTAAAATTTGGTTCAAGCTCGTGAATTTTATTGTAAAGCGTATTTAAAGCGGCTAAAGACGGTTGAGCACTTGCAGAAACGTGCAAATTTTCCAATCCGCGACGATTTGGAGCCTTTCCGCGCGAATTATTTTGAAAATTATCAGTCATGAGTCGAAAATTTCGCGGTAAATCAGCTGATGCGCTTCCGTCGAGCCGCCACGCGCTATTAACTTTTTTCGCAACCGCCGCAGAAAAAATCGACGTGCTAAAAATTAAAATTAGCACGCCGAAAAGGATTTTTTTCGCCAAAATAATCACTCCTTGAAACATTTTAGCGAAGTTTATC
>CAJONF010000204.1 GCA_905236665.1 uncultured Selenomonadaceae bacterium
AAAAAAAATCCGGAGGGCTTAAACCTTCCGGAATTTTTTATTTTGTGGCAGATAATTTTTTTGATTGCTCGGCGGTTATCAGCGCGTTTATAATTTCGTCAAGTTCGCCGTTTAAAATCGCGTCGAGTTTATGGAGCGTCAAACCGATTCTGTGATCTGTCACGCGTCCTTGCGGGAAATTATATGTGCGAATTCGCTCACTCCTGTCACCACTGCCAACTTGATTTTTCCTATCAGCGGCTATTGCCTCCGCCTGTTCACGAACAGCTAAATCTTTCACACGGGCGCGCAGGACACGCATTGCCTTTTCTTTATTTTTGAGCTGTGACTTTTCATCTTGACATTGCACAACAATTCCCGTCGGCAGGTGCGTAATTCTAATCGCGGTTTCAGTTCGGTTGACGTATTGTCCGCCCGCGCCGCTTGCACAGTAGGTATCGATTCGCAGGTCGGCGGGATTTATCACAACGTCAACTTCCTCAGCTTCGGGCATAACGGCAACGGTAACTGCGCTGGTGTGAATTCTACCGCCGCTCTCAGTGACGGGAACTCTTTGCACGCGGTGAGTGCCGCTCTCATATTTTAATTTGCTGAACGCGCCCGCTCCGTCAACAGTAAAAGAAATTTCTTTAAAGCCGCCAATGGTCGTGGCGTTTGAGTCTACGATATCAACGCGCCAGCCCTGCCGCTCAGCATAACGCGTGTACATTCTGAAAAGATCACCTGCGAAAAGTGCCGCCTCTTCACCGCCAACACCGCCGCGAATTTCCATGACAACGTTTTTATCATCGTTGGGGTCTTTTGGCAAAAGTAAAACCGGCAACTCTGTATCAAGCGCGGTTTTAGTTTTTCTAAGCTCGGCAATTTCTTCCGTTGCTAAAATTTTTAAGTCTTCATCGTCGGCAGTTTCCAGCAAAATTTTATCTTCGTCAATCTGCGCGAGGATTTTTTTATATTCGCGAAACTTTTTTACAATCGGTTCAAGTGTGGCGTGTTCGCGGGTGAGTGCGGTGAATTTTTCCACGTCCGCGATTATTGACGGGTCGCCCAGCCGCGATTCTATTTCCCCGAAATGTTCTTCAACCTTCTGAAGTTTTTCAAGCAAGTTTATCACCGCCGAAATTTTCTATTGCCGTGTCCAGCGTGTGCCAAGCAAGGGTTGCGCATTTGACGCGGGCGGGCATTGTTGAAATATTTTTTAAAGCCGCCGCCTCGTCGAGCTCGTCAAGTTCGGCGTCGTCGGTGATTTCGCCCTGAATCATCTTGATAAAAATTTCAGCCAATCGCCGCGCCTCGTCAACATTTTTTCCGCGCATAAGGTCAATCATCATGTCGGTTGAAGCTTGAGAAATGGCGCAACCCGTCCCGTTGAACGCCGCGTCTTTAATCACACCGTCTACAACTTCCAATTCTAAAATTATTTCATCGCCGCAACTGGGATTATGTCCGCGTTCTTTAATCGTGGCGTTTGACAATTCCCGCCTATTTTCTTTTGATCGGCTGTGCTCGGAAATTAATTCCGTGTAAATATTTTCAAGCAAGGTGCATCACGCTCCTAACGGATTGTACAGCGTCAATTAAACGTTCAACGTCGCGGCGTGTGTTATAAAAATAAAAACTCGCTCGGCACGTGGCATTTTGTCCAAGATATTTTATCAGCGGTTGAGCACAATGATGACCGGCACGAACCGCCACGCCCTGCGCGTCAAGAATCGTCGCCACGTCATGCGGGTGCACATCCTTAACATTGAACGCCACGATACCGATTTTATTTTCCGCGTCGCAACCGTAAAGTTCAACGTAAGGGATTTTTTTCAACTCGGAAATCGCGTAGGTAGTCAAATCGTGTTCAATGCGCTGAATTTCATCAAAGCCAACGCCTTGCAGATAATCAATCGCCGCGCTTAAGCCTGCCGCGCCCCCGACGTTTTGAGTACCCGCCTCGAATTTTTGTGGCAGTTCAGCAAAAGTAGTCGTCTGCTCTTCGACGTATTCAATCATGTCGCCGCCGCTTAAAAATGGTGGCATTGCGTCCAAAATTTTTTTCTTGCCGAAAAGAACGCCGATACCCATTGGCGACAACATTTTGTGACCGGAAAAAGCCAGAAAATCCACATCAAGATCTTGCACGTCGACGGGTATATGCGGCACGGATTGTGAACCGTCAACAACGATAACCGCGCCGACTTTGTGAGCCTTCGCCGCCAAAGTTTTAACATCGTTGACGATTCCAAGCACATTTGAAATTTGTGTGACGGCTAAAATTTTCGTGCGCCGCGTAAGTTTTTTAGCAATATCTTCCTGTGAAAAATTTCCGTCCGCCGCAAGATAAATATAATTCAACGTCGCGCCCGTCGCTTGAGCAACTCTTTGCCATGGTACGAGATTAGAATGGTGTTCGGCGATTGTGATTAAAATTTCGTCGCCGACGCGCAGATTGTTCAAACCGTAGCTGTAAGCAACTAAGTTTAGCGATTCAGTTGCGTTCTTTGTGAAAACAATTTCCTGCGGTCGGGCGTTTATAAATTTCGCAACCTTGCGGCGGGCGTCCTCATAAACTTTTGTAGCCTTGACGCTAAGTTCATAAACGCCGCGATGAGGATTGGCATT
>CAJONF010000205.1 GCA_905236665.1 uncultured Selenomonadaceae bacterium
GCGAGTAGCCTCGGCAAAAGCGGACGCGGCGAAGCAGGAATGGGACATAAAGGTTTTTATAACTTTTTGTAAGTTCTCAGTAACGGATATAAAAATGTTAAAAAATTTTTTACCACCGCACATCTACCGAATCGACAATCAGCCAAATTATTTTGACCCCATCCGGAAAAAATATGTTCTTGTTACGGAACGGGAAACAGTTCGTCAGCGCGTAGTGCCGTATCTGATTCAAGAATTGAATGTGCCGCAAAAAATGATTCGCATTGGGGAAAAGCTGTCGTATTTCGGCGCGAATTTTCGTCACAGAGCAGATATTGTTGTCGAATGGTTTGATCGCGCAGAAAATGTTTTGCGACCGCTGGTTGTCGTTGAGTGCAAGGCGATTGAAACTCCGCTGAACGAAGCGGCTTTAAATGAAACGTTCGATTATGCGGAAAAACTCGGTTGCGATTATTGCCTGCTCACCAACGGCGACGAATCTGTTTGTTTTTATCTTGGCGCGGAAAATTATATCGAGCTGGAAAATTTGCCGACTTATCGCGAAATGCTAAAGGGCAAAAAAAATCAGGAGCCGGAAATTAACTCCTAACTCCTAACTTTACAGTACATCGGCGAAATGCGGACGCAACTTTTTAAAGCACCACGCCCCGATAAACATAACAATAGCCGTGAGTGACCAGAAATACGCCGTCAAGTGCACGTGTTCCCAAAACCATTCGTTGTAAATAAAACTTTGCCGATAGCCTTCGACCAGATAAAATGCGGGGTTGAGTTTCAAAATAAAATGATATTCTTCCGGCACTATGTTTAAGTTCCAAAAAATCGGCGTACTCCAAAATCCAAACTGCAAAACCATCGCCACGAACTGTCCCACATCGCGCAAAAAAACCGTCAGCGAACTTGTCAGCCAGCTCACGCCCAAAGCCAGACATATCATCGCGAAGAAATAATAAATTATCTGCAGATTGTAAATCGACATCGAGTAGCCGTAGTAAGCGAACATTAAAAACAGCACAGCAACAAAAAACAGATGAACAATCAACGCGGACATAATTTTTACAATCGGCAACAGTTCCACGCGGAAGACAATTTTTTTCACCAAGAACGAACTTTCAAGAACGGAATTAGTTGCGCTCTGTATGCTGTCGCTCACGAAAAACCACGGGAACATTCCGCACACGAGCCACAAGATAAACGGGAAATTATTCACGGGCATAGATTTAAAACCGACTTGGAAGACGAACCAGAAAATTAAAACGGTGACGGTCGGCTGAATAAATGCCCATAAAATTCCCAGATAAGAACCGAGATAGCGTTGTCGAAAGTCGCGGCGCGTCATCTG
The DNA here is from genome assembly GCA_905236665.1 of uncultured Selenomonadaceae bacterium. Classification (GTDB taxonomy): domain Bacteria; phylum Bacillota; class Negativicutes; order Selenomonadales; family Selenomonadaceae; genus Quinella. The sequence goes on from CAJONF010000205.1 coordinate 1,343, forward strand.
CCACAAAAGTTTTCGGTTGGTGATAATGTCGCGGATTAAGGCAATCAGAGCGTTGAAGTATCGCAAAATTTTTCCTCCGTCAAGTGTAAGAGCCGACGATATAGCCGCCGTCCACGAAAAAATTTTGTCCGGTGATCCAAGCGGCGCGGTCGCTCAATAAAAATAAAATCATGCCCGCCACGTCGCGTGCCGTACCTAAACCTAAAAGATGTCGCGAAATAATTTCTTCGCTTGCCGTCGCCGCGTACATTTCGTTTTGCATCATTTCGGTTTTAACTAGCGCGGGTGCCACGGAATTTATCCGGTGCTTACTGCGAATAATTTCCGCCGCGAAGGATTTAACTGCCGATTGAACAGCCGCCTTTGCCGCCGAATATGCGAACAAACTTTTCCCGCTGTATTCGCCCGCAATCGAACTCATAAGCACGAATGATCCGCCGCCATCAGAAAATTTTTTGCGAGTTGCCGCTTGAATAAATTTAACTGCACCCCAAAAACTCGTGTCGAAAATTTTATGAGCAAGTGTTTCGTCGAAAGAATTCAGCGGCGTCAAACCCCAAATGCCAGCCGTGTACACGCCGCCGTTAATCCTGCCGACTGTGCTTGTAAAATTTTCAAGAACCTCCGACCAATCGCCAGCCGTAGCCGTTAGAACGTCGAGTTGTTCGGTAAAAATTTTCGGCGGGCGTTTAACCAAACTAATCGGCGAATTTTTTTTCAGTTCGTTAAGCCGCTCCAAATTTCTGCCAATCGCTAAGACGTTCGCGCCGCTTTGAGAAAGTTCAATCGCCGTTTGTTTACCGATACCGGACGACGCTCCGACTACGACAAAATTTTTTCCCGTAAAATCAAAAATTACGCTCATGTTAAGCCCTCTATCTTTTTTGAAAATTTTTCAAATCTATTGCTGTATGATACTCAAACGGGCGCGGAATGTAAAGCCGCCGTCTTTTGCGCCGAAAAATTTTTGATCATTTTGCTCGTCCATAATTAGGTTTTTATTTTTATCATACGCGCCGTAAGACGCATTGCGCAACAGTCGTTGAATTAGGAATCCCTACGTGGGGAGTGTCAATTTTGTCTTCTACTTTTCTTTTGCTGCCCCAAAAGAAAAGTAGCAAAAGAAAAGGGGCTCTGTTCCGGCTGAGAAAACATCACGTTTTCTGCGCCGGCGACCGCCCATCCATGGGCGGTCGGTATCTCGCTACCCGTAGCGAATTTTTTTTACGGTCTTAAAAAATTTTGTCGGATTATTTTCGCGCCGAAAAATTTTGTGATAAAATCTGCGCGAAAATTTTTTTTTGGAGGTGAGCGACATGAAATTATTGCGCTGGGGAATTCGGGCGATAATCGCGGTGGCGGCGGTTCACGTGATTTTTTTCTTGTTCATGCTTATAAAATTTTTGTCTGTCTGACCGCTTCGGATAAAATTATTGCGGCGGAGGTTGCCACGTTCAAACTCTCGGCGCGCCCGTTCATAGGAATAAAAATTTTTTGGGCAACGTCGAGAATTTTTTTTGATACTCCGTTAGCCTCCGAGCCGAAAATTATTGCCACGGGATTTTTTGTAAAGTCGTGCTCAAAATAAATTTCTGCTGTCCTGTCGAGCGCGGTTGCTAAAATTTCTACGCCGCGTAGCTTTAAAAATTCTTCGCGGGACATTTTTACAATCGGCAAATAAAAAATCGCGCCCATTGACGAACGCACGACCTTTGGATTAAAAATTTCTGCCGAGCCGTCAAGTAAAATCACGCCGCAATTAAAAGCCTCTGCTGTTCGCAAAATCGTTCCGACGTTGCCGGGGTCTTGCACAGCGTCAAGCACGGTTATTATTTTTTTTGCAAGAACTTCCTCAAGCGTCGAAAATTTTTGTCGCACGACCAGCAAAATTCCCTGCGGCGTTTGAGTGTCAGAAATTTTTTCCATTGCCGACGGCGAAATTTCTTCCAAATTTTTTAAACGTCCGACTAAATTTTTTGCGCGCTCGTCTGATAAAAAATCCCGCGTATAAAATCCGAATTCTATTTGCGCGGGCGGCACTTCCTCACAAAGCCGCAAACCTTCCGCCGTGAAAAGTTTTAATTCGTTGCGGAATTTTTTTTGCACCAGTTTGCGAACGAATTTTATATTTGACATTCAATTTCCTCCGTGCTATATAAATGACAAATTATTAGGAGCTGATTGACTTGAAGAAGACTTACAAAATCGACGTGGACTGCGCTAACTGCGCAAACCTAATGGAGACTGAAACTAAGAAAACCGTCGGCGTCAAAGATGCGGTTGTGAATTTTATGACGCTGAAAATGAAAGTTGAGTTTGAAGACGGCGTCGACGCTAAAGAAATTATGGGGCGCGTCCGTGAAAATTGCAAGAAGGTCGAAAGGGATTGTGAAATTTTCTTGTGAACGCTAAGCAGAAAAAAAATTTTGCACGAATTTTAATCGCGGCGATACTTTTAATTGCGCTGAACTTTGTAGAAATATCCGGCGTTGGAAAATTTTTTGCTTATTTGGTTCCCTATCTGATTGTCGGCTATGATATTTTGCTTAAAGCACTTCACGGGCTGAAAAATCTTCGCGCTTTTGATGAAAGTTTGTTGATGACGATAGCCACGCTGGGAGCCTTTGCACTTGCGATTTACGAGGACGGCGATTATAACGAGGCTGTTTCCGTAATGTTATTCTACCAAATCGGCGAATGGTTTCAAAGCTACGCTGTTGGCAAAAGTCGCAAAAATATTTCCGAACTCATGGATATTCGTCCCGATTATGCAAATGTCGAGACTGATGACGGATTGGAACAGGTTGACCCCGACGATGTCGAAATAGGCACGGTTATTATCGTTCAACCCGGCGAAAAAATTCCGATTGACGGCGTGATTGTCGAGGGTAGTTCAACTTTAAACACAGTGGCTTTGACGGGCGAGAGTTTACCGCGTGAAGTTTCAATCGGCGCGGAAGTTATCAGCGGCTGTATAAATTTGAATGGCGTTTTAAAAATTCGCACGACAAAAGAATTCGGCGAATCAACCGCGTCAAAGATTTTAGAACTGGTCGAAGACGCAAGTTCCCGCAAATCTAAATCAGAAAATTTTATTGCGAAGTTCGCTAGAATTTATACGCCGGTTGTCGTCATTTGCGCAGGAGCTTTGGCGATTATCCCGCCGATTTTTTCGGGCGATTGGGAGACTTGGATTTATCGTGCGCTGATTTTTCTGGTGATAAGTTGTCCCTGCGCATTGGTGATTAGTATTCCGCTGAGTTTTTTTGCGGGCATTGGCGGGGCGAGTCGCGAAGGAATTTTAATAAAGGGCTCCAATTTTCTTGAGACGCTCTCCAAAGTCAAAACAGTTGTCATGGACAAGACCGGCACTTTGACGCGTGGGAACTTTGAAGTCGACGCGGTGCACAGTAAAAATCTGAACTTCGACGCTGAAAAACTTTTACACCTTGCCGCGCACGTCGAAAGATATTCCACGCACCCGATAGCCAATTCTTTAAGAAAAGCTTATCCCAATGAACGAGACGATTGCACAGTTGAAGGCGTCGAAGAAATTTCAGGGCGCGGGATTCGGGCGAAGATTAACGGGCAAATCGTCAGCGTCGGCAACGAAAAATTTATGGACGAAGTCGGCGCAAAATTCGTTCACTGTCACAAAGTCGGCACGGTGATTCATATTGCTGTTAACGGCGAATACGCGGGGCACGTCGTCATTTCGGACGCGATTAAACCGCACGCAAAAGAAGCCGTTGCCGAAATGAAGAGCGCGGGCGTAGAAAAAATTTTCATGCTAACCGGTGACAGCGAAAAAATTGCCGCGAAGGTTGCGACGGAACTTGATATAAAAAATTATCGTAGCGAACTTTTGCCGGCTGATAAAGTCACGGAATTTGAAAAAATTTTATCGGCGTCAAGTGGTAAAGTTGCATTCGTCGGCGATGGCATAAACGATGCGCCTGTTTTGAGCCGCGCAGATGTCGGAATTGCAATGGGTGCTTTAGGTTCGGACGCGGCGATTGAGGCGGCGGACGTTGTGCTTATGGACGATGATCCGCTCAAAATTTCACGGGCGATAAAAATTTCCCGCAAATGTCTGGCAATCGTCAAGCAAAATATTTTCTTTGCTATCGGCGTAAAAATTTTATGTTTAATTCTCGGCGCAATCGGGCTGGCGAATATGTGGGCGGCGATTTTCGCAGATGTAGGCGTCATGATTCTTGCCGTACTCAATGCGATTCGGTCGTTAATCATTCCAAAATAAAAAATCTGTCCAAACTTTTGGAGAGATTTTTTTTTATGCACATTTTTTAAAGCCGCTCCAACTTTTCAAAGCCCGCGATAATTTCTTTCGGCGGGATTTGCGTTATGCAGTGCGCTTCAGGGTGATAACACCAACCGTAAACCGGCGGCAATTTCGCGCAATCTTCGAGCTGGTGTTCTGGGAATAGTACAATAGATTTTGTTTGCCACGGCGGGAAACGTTGAGATTCGCTGTAAATACCCGGCAAATAATTTTCTTTGTCTTTTGCGCCGCGATAAATAGAAAGTACAGGAACTTTTGACGCCGCCGCCATATGCATAATGCCCGTTGCATTGCCGATATAAAAATCCATTTGACTAATAACGGCTTCGGTTTCGCGCAATGTTGTCTTGCCAGCCAGATTCAAAACTTTTTTCTTTGGCAAATTTTTTTCTATAAAGTTCGCGTCTTCAAGTTCTGCTTTCCCGCCGACAATGACAAACACCAAATTTTTTTTAGCTAATTTTTTCAGCGCAACCAAAAATTTTTCAACAGGATATTTTCTGGTAGGAAGTCCCGCGCCAATTCCGAGCAAAACTTTTTTATAGGACGCCGGAAGATTTTTTAGCAATTCGTTAGCGCGTTGCAAATCTTCTGCGCTGAACCAAAGTTCCGTGTTCGATTGATTGACCGTGAGTCCGACCGCCTCCAAAAGATAAAAACTGTGTTGAACTTCGCTGATAGCACTGCGCGGCGTCACGATATTTTTTGTCAGCAAAAAGTTATCAAGTTGTGCTACGTTCTTTGGCGGTTTACCTAACCAACTTTCATAGGGATTCGTGCCATAGCCTATACGCTCTGCCGCGCCGCTAAGCCAACACATGAACAAAGCAGGAGCATTATCGCTACCCCATTGCGGAGAAAAAGCCAGCGAAAATTTTTTCTGCCAAAGATTTTCCTTGCAAAAGGTTGCTATCTTTTCGAGCATAAGAATCAAATTTCTGTTAAGTCTTTTTATGTCGAAGCTTAAAACCTCGTCAACATAGGGACAAAGTTCAACAATCGGATAAACAAGCGGCGAGACGACCAGAGTTATCTTTGCTTGCGGAAAATTTGTCCGAACTTCACGGATAAAGCCCGAAGTTAAAATCATGTCGCCGATAACGTCTAGCCGCACGATTAAAATATTTTCCACGCCCGCCAAATCACGATAGCCCAGCCGCCCGAATTCCATTTCCGCCCGATTTAAAAAAGCTTTATAAGTCGAAGGTTCTGCTTGTTTTATGAGCCGAAAAAATTTATCGAAAAAAATTTTTAGCTGTTCATATTGGGAATCACCAGGAATCATTTTATTTTCTCCTTAGTCGGTAAAGATATCGTCGCCAAATGAATAAATCACCATGCAAACTATCATCACTAAAATTATCACGTCAGCCAATTAAATCACCAGCCCTAAAATTAAACCAGCCGCGCCGCTGGCGAGCAAAACTTTTATAACGCCGATTTTTTTTCTTACAGCAAAGAGCGCGGCGATTAAAATTATCGCGCCCTTAGCGTCGAACGTGCCGATTAAATTTTCGGGAACTTTTTCCGCGTTCCACACGGCGAGCAAAACGAAACTCACACAAGCCGCCGCGATTAACGCCATGACAGCCGGTCGCAATCCGTTTAAAATGCCGTGAATCGCGCCTAAGTCGCCATATTTAAAAATTATTTTCGCCAGCGCAATGCAAAGAAAAATACTCGGCGTCACGAAACCAGCCGTCGCACAAATTGCTCCGCTCAATCCCGCGATTTTCATTCCGGCGAATGTCGCCGCGTTTATTCCTATTGGCCCCGGTGTCATCTGCGAAATTGTAAAGATATCGATGAATTCGCTAAGGCTCAGCCAGTGATAGCTGTCAACGACCGCCGCTTGAATCAGTGGCATTGAAGCATAGCCACCGCCCACGCATACCAAACTTATTTTTGCGAATTCAAAAAATAATTGCCAGTAAATCACCTGGAACCTCCATAATCTTGCACTGCACCTTTAAGTAGCCACGTTTGTGCGTGAGAAATTTTTACGTTGACAAGTTCGCCAGCCTGCTCCACGCCATGAGTAAACAAGACGATTTTATTTGAACGCGTTCGCCCCGTGAAAATTTTTTCATCGGTTTTGCTTGCACCTTCGACCAAAACTTCAACGACCGAATTAATCAGCGCAAGATTTTTTTCCAAGCTGATTGCGTTCTGAACTTTCATAAGCTCCTCAAGGCGGCGATGTTTAGTCTCGTCGTCAATCTGATCATCAAATGTAGCGGCGGGCGTCCCGCTCCGTTTGGAATAAATAAAAGTAAACGCCGCGTCAAATTTAACAGTCCGCAAAAATTCCAACGTATCTTGAAAATTTTCTTCAGTCTCGCCTGGGAATCCGACAATTAAATCCGTAGTCAAACTGACATTGGGAATGGCGGCGCGAATTTTTTCCACCAGCCGCAAATATTTTTCCACAGTGTATACGCGATTCATGCGCTGTAAAATTTTATCGCTACCGTATTGCACGGGTAAATGAATATGTTCGCAGATATTTTTTCCGCCCGCAATCGCCGCGATGAGTTCGTCGGATAAATCTTTCGGGTGACTCGTCATGAACCGCAACCGCTCGACGCAGGAAATTTTATCGACAGCTGTTAAAAGTTCCGCAAAACTCATGCCGCCCGAATAAGAATTTACATTTTGTCCAAGCAATGTAATTTCTTTAAAACCTTCAGCGACAGCCTGGCGAATTTCCGCGAAAATTTCTTCCGGTCGGCGACTGCGCTCACGTCCGCGAACGTAGGGAACGATACAATACGTGCAGAAATTGTTGCAACCGTACATTATCGGCACGAACGTAGAAACTTTTCCAACGCGCAGAGGAAAAACTTCGCTGGGAATTTCGCCGCTGATATTTGAAACGTCGACAAAATGTTTTCGTTCACGTTCCAAGCTTTGAACGACACGGGCGACTTCGGAATTTTGCCCCGTACCCAAGACGAAATCGACATGAGGCGCACGTTTAATCAAATTCGCTCCTTCCTTTTGCGCCATACAGCCGGTCACGCCCAAAATCAGCGACGGCTTTTCGCGTTTCAAAGCTTTAAACCTGCCGATTTGCCCGAAAACTTTATCCTCCGCCGTGGCACGCACACAACACGTATTAATTAAAATCAAATCTGCCGCGTCTGCATCTTCAGTCAACGTGTAGCCGATTTTTTTTAATAAGCCCGCCATGCGCTCGCTATCAGCTACATTCATTTGACAGCCGTAAGTTAAAATTTTTAATTTCTTGTCCATGCCGCGCATTATAACACAACGCGGGAAATCTAATCAGCGTTTCCAAAAAATTTTTTTCCTGCTATAATTGCCAATAAAAATTTTTACAAGAGGTCACAGAAAATGATTCATAAATTTAAGCAGGGCGACGATTTTATTTTGCTTGACGTAAACAGCGGCGCGGTTCATCTTATCGACGAGCTAACGTTTAAAATTTTGGACGACTTCGACGGCACCAATGACGCAGAAATTTTATCGAAATACTCCCATGCGGACACCGCCGAAATTTTAAGCGAGCTTCACGAACTTATTGACGCGGGCGAACTTTTTACGCCGGAAATTGACGTGCCCACGACTTTTGCGGCGCGTGGCGTGGTTAAAAGTCTTTGCCTTATGGTTGCGCAGGATTGTAATTTGCGCTGTAAATATTGTTTTGGTGACGGCGGCACTTATGGTCATCGCGCTGTTATGAGCGAGGACGTTGGCAAATCGGCAGTTGACTTTATCATAAAAAATTCCGGTCTACGTAAACATTGCGAGATAGATTTTTTCGGCGGTGAACCATTGATAAATTTCCGCACGGTCAAAGCTGTCACTGAATATGTTCGCCAACGTGAACAGGACACGGGAAAAATTTTTAAACTCACGCTCACGACAAACGGGCTTTTGCTTGACGAAAAAATTTCCGCGTGGCTCAATGAAAATAATATTTCGCTGGTGTTGAGTTTGGACGGTAGAAAAAAAATTCATGACGCTATGCGCCCCGATATTGCAGGTCGCGGAAGTTATGATCGCGTGCTAAAAAATTTTAAAAAATTTATCGACAGTCGCGGCGGAGAAAATTATTATCTGCGCGGCACCTACACGAAAAAAAATCTCGACTTCACCGCCGACGTTTTGAGTGCTTGCGACGCGGGCTTTGATATCCTGTCGATTGAACCTGTTGTGTTGAAAAATTCTCCGCTTGCCTTAACGGAAGACGATTTGCCGAGAATTCGTGAAGAGTATGACAGATTGACTGCGGCTTATCTTCAGCGGCGGCGCGAAGGGCGCGGATTTTTCTTTTTCCATTTCAATATCGATTTGTCAAATGGTCCTTGCGTGGCGAAGAGATTATCTGGTTGCGGAGCTGGGCACGAATATTTTGCTGTGGCGGAGAACGGCGATTTATATCCATGTCATCAATTTGTCGGGCGCGAAAAATATCGGCTGGGAAATATTTTTGACGGTGTGGAAGAATCTGCGCGGCACTGGCTGAAATATTTTCGTGAATCGCACGTTTTGAACAAGCCGAAATGTCGCGAGTGTTGGGCAAAATTTTTCTGCAGTGGCGGCTGTCACGCGAACGCAGATTTATTTCACGGGGATATTCGCCAGCCTTATGAGGTCGGTTGCGAGATACAAAAAAAACGGCTCGAATGTGCAATCTACATTCAAGCCAAAATTCTTGAGACTGATTAAAAATTTTTTTTATCAAGTTCCGCTTGCAGGCGTCGTTGTCCTGTCTTGGACATAAAATTTATCTGCGGTGCTATCTTTTAAAGTTGCTCGCGGCGGACTGCTCGTATCTAAACTATAAGTATCATCTTTTGTTAAAAGGTCAGCACTTGCGTCTTTAATCGTGCCTTCAAGATAATATGCGCCCATCGGTGGCTTGGGTATCTCTTCGCCTTTGAAATATTTTTTAAATGTGTTTTTTGTCATATCATCTTCAGTAGGATAGGAGCCGTTCTCCATATAGTAGACCTCAACAGCCGTGTCTATGGTTGTCAAATCGGCTTGGATTTTAGATGTATTGGCGGCGGCAGTAACGGCAGTGAATCGCGGCACGGCAATAGACGCAAGCACGCCGATAACCATAACCATCAAGATTACTTCTAGCGTGGCAAAACCTCGTTGATTCATTTCAGCATCTCCTTTAAAATTTTTCTTGATTATAAAATAAAAATTCTTTACGTTCAAGCGGCAAGGATTGTCATTTTGCCGCGTTTGGTTTATTATTGAGCAAATTTACCGCGTGGGGGGAATTTCGTGGACGACAAAATTTTAAATTGGGTGGTGCTAGCGGAAAAATTTTCGGCGAGCGGCGATCCAAAATCCATGCGCACCGTTGCACAAGAAATTTTCGAGCTGGACAAAAATTCTGCGGACGGGCTGGCTATCGTGGCGGAGTCTTCGTTCTATTTGGGTAACATGGACGAGGCAGAATCTTTAGCGCAATTTGCACTTTCCGTCGAACCAAATCATCTGCGCGGAAAATTGGTGATGGGCGGCGTCGCGGCGAAAAATTTCAAACTCAAGACGCAGTTAAAATTTCTACAGGAAATTATAGACACGGCGCACGAAGAATTGAAAAATTTCCGCGCAGAATTTAACAATCACAATCGCCAACTCAAATTCACGCACCGACCAAAAACTCCCGAAGATGAAGCTGACCAAAAACGTCTGAAGAAAAAAATTTTTATCATGCAGTCGTTGCTATTTAAAGCTTTGTGCTGGATATCAAATGGATTTTATTTGGCGGGTGAACCTGCGCGGGCGGCAGAATCGCTCTTGGAAGCAAGCACGTTGGCGGACAAAGATGAGCAGGCGGCAGAACTTTATTCTAAGCATTTGTTTTTGAAAAATTATCGAGATGTGCCACCGATGCAAGCTAAAGAAGCGGCGCGGCATTATAATTCTTTTTTTGCACGGGTTACGCCTTTCAAACACATTAGAAAAGTTTTCGGTACGGAACGCAAAATCCATATCGGTTATATTTCGCCAGATTTCCGCGAACACGCCGTGGCAAATTTTTTGACGCCATTCCTAAAAAATTATGACGCGGAAAATTTTTCTGTGACGTGTTATTTCACCGGCAAAAAAGATTTAGTCACAGAAAAATTAAAAGCGTTGCCGATTGGTTGGCGTGATTTAACCGGCAAAGATCCGCTGACCGCCGCGCAGATTATCGACAAGGACGACATAGATATTTTGGTTGACTTGTCGGGACATTCGCAGGATAGTTGCTTGCCAATTCTCGCTTATAAGCCCGCGCCCGTGCAAATCTGCGCACTGGGCTACACCGCCTCGACCGGTTTAAACGCCGTGGATTATTTTTTGTCCGATAAAATTTGTTCACAGGAAAAAAGCCAGATTAATAATTTCACGGAAAAAGTTTTGCAAGTCGACCCGTGCTGTTTATGTTATGCTCCTGGCTTGATTCGCGAAATACCCGCGCAGGAACTCCGCGCACCCATGCTGAAGAACGGCTTTATAACTTTTGGTAGCTTTAATAATTTCGCAAAAGTTAGCGACGAGGTGCTCTATATCTGGCGAGCGATTTTGGAAGGCGTACCGCGTTCACGACTGATTCTAAAAGGAAAAATTTTCAGCATTGAAGATGGGCAGGAAATTGTAAAAGAAAAACTCCGCAAGATGAGTTTTCCGCTCGACCGAATTGAAATGCGTCCTTACAGCCCCGACTATCTCGAACAGTATCGGGAAATTGATATTGCGCTGGACACTTTCCCCTACACGGGCGGAACCACCACTTGTGAAGCGTTATATATGGGTGTGCCGGTCATCACCGTTCGCGGAAAAACTCACGGCTCACGGCTCGGCGCGTCGATTTTAAATGCCGCCGACGTTAAAGAACTTATTGCCAACAGCCCAATGGATTACGTCAAAAAAGCTATTCAACTTAGCAAACGTAAAGAGTTAATCGCGGCGTATCATGTCGGCTTGCGTGAACACGTGCAAAACTCTGCGCTGATGAACGCAGAAAATTATATCCGCGAACTAGAAAAAATTTATCAACGGCTTATTGACAGCAACGTAAAATTTTAAAAGTTTTCAGGATAAATCAGTTCAGCCATTTTCTTTACAGCGGCAGGATAATTTAAACCGGGACTTAGCAAAAATAAATCCTGCGGCAAAAAGTACAGCTTATTGTTTTTCACTGCGCCGATAGCTTGCCACGCGTCGTTTGATTCGACAGCTTTTAACATACTCGATTTAATTTCGTCAGCGTCGCCCATGCTCGTCACAAAAATAATTTCGGGATTCTGTTCAGCGAGCGTTTCCATGCTATAGGGCGCGGCATCGGGATTTTTTTCTAGCGGCGTCATGCCGTCAGCAACATTTTCCCAATCAAACATTTTCGCAATAGAACCGGCAATGCTCCCGCCAAGTTGAACCGTCAAGCCTTGCGCAGTCGAATGAAGAATCGCTACGCGCAAATTTTTTTTAGGCACCTTGTCGACGACAGATTTAATTTCGGAGTCCATGTCGCTGATAATTTTTTCAGCCGCCACCGAATCGCCGCTCAATGTCGCAAAAATTTTCAGCCCGCGTTTTACATCGTCATAAGTTTTCATTTCAATGACTAGCGCGGGAATTTTATTTTCTTCCAACACGGGCAAAAGTTTTTCGTTCATGCCCTTGTTAACGATAACTAAATCGGGCGCGCAGGCGATAAGGCGTTCCGTGTCAATTTGATAAACTTGTCCGACGCTGGGCAGATTTTTTGCCCAATCGGGCATTTTATTTTTTGAATCGGGGCGACCAACAACTTCGCAACCGACGGCGTGCAAAGGCTCCAAAAATCCCGCACTAGTTACGACAATCCGCGAAGGCTTTTTATCCAAAATAATTTTTTTGCCAGCGTCATCATCAATCGTCGCGAAAACTTCCTGCGAAATTTTGACAGGTGCAGAATTTTTTTCACTACTACAGCCACTTAAAAGAAGTCCCGCAATTAAAATTGCTCCGAAAAATTTTTTACCAATCAACTTTTTTTCCCCTTAAAAATTTCAGCTGTTGATAGAATTTTTGCTCTGCTTAAAACGATAAACACCCGCGCCGAAATGGCAATTAGGAATGCTCA
>CAJONF010000206.1 GCA_905236665.1 uncultured Selenomonadaceae bacterium
AGGCGGCTACCCTGCCCGCCGGCCAATATCATTGCCAAGCACTCTGTCTTTCTCATAGAATAATCCCCCCTGAACGAAATACGATCTCCAATACTTCCGAAGCAACGAGGCTTCATTTGCAAAATCTTTTCTACATGGTGCGCCTTTTTCCTGCCGAAACTTTCAGAAAAAATTATATTTGTTCCGTGAAAATTTATCGGCAATAATTTTCTTGTAAAGCTCTTTTAAACTTTGTATAATAGCCGAAAAATATTTGCGGGGGAAAAATCCATGCGACGATATAAAATTTTGGGGCTGACAGCATTTTTGCTGGTGCTAGCGGCAGTTGCGGGCATGATTTTGCCGGTTGGCGCAGATAAAAAAACTTTGGGCTCCCCGACGGCGCAGTTGACAGCTTATACGACATTGCCGGCGGAAACAGCCGCGATTCTCTCAGAAGTTTACGAACGTGAAAATAAAGTCCGTGTAAATTTCGTGCCGATGAGTTCGCAGGAACTTTTACAGAAAATTAAAAATGATGCTGTGAGCGACCCGACTGTTGTCCGCACGGTTGATATTGTTCTTGCTGATAGCAAAATTCTGCGCGAGGCGGCGGATTTAAATTTGCTAACACCGTACACTTCCGAGACTAACGACGCTGTTAAAGATATTTTCAAAGATGAGCAAGATCGTTGGGTTGGCATATGGTACGACCCGATAATTTTTTGCGTGAACCGCGATTATATGCGCACGACGATTAATTTGCCTGACACTTGGGAAAAACTTTCTAAGGCTGGAAAAATTCGCGTGGGCATAACAGATTTTTTAGCGGCGGACGCCTCTGCAAATCTCCTGTTTCAAATGATTGGCAACTTTGGCGACGCGAAGACTTACGAAATTTTAGACGGACTGCACCCGAAAGTTATTCAATATGCGAAATTTTTATCGAATCCCGTTCGGCAAGCGGGCATGGGCGAAGTTGATATCTCAATCGCCGTGGAAAGTGAGACGTTGCGTTATCTGCAGGAAGGTTATCCGCTGAAAATAATTTATCCCGCAGATGGCACCAGTTATCTTTTGACGGGTTTTGCGATTACCACAAAAGACGCCGCTAAAAATCAAGTGGCCGCGAAATTTGCAGATTGGCTCCTTAGCGACGAGGCGCAACTTTATCTGCAGACGAACGGCTTTTACTTTGTTCCGACGAATCCGCAGACGCTGGCTTATAAATCGTTCGCCGGAAAAAATCTTTTGCTCTTAGATAATCACCAGAATTTTTCTGAAGAACAACAGCGCGCTTTTCTTGACCGCTGGATTAAAGATATTCGTTTGAAGTGAGGAGGCTTACGCATTGAAAGCAGGCTTTGTTAGCTTGGGTTGTGCAAAAAATTTAGTTGATACGGAAGTTATGCTCGGCATCATGCAGGCGCACGGAATAGAATTGACAGCGAATCCTGCCGACGCCGATATTTTAATTGTCAACACCTGCGCATTTATTCTTTCAGCCAAGGAAGAATCTATCACGACGGCTTTAAACCTGGCTGAATATAAAAATAGTGGAAAATGTCGTTCGCTGATTGTGGCGGGCTGTCTTGGTCAACTGTATAAACGCGAACTTTTGGACGAAATGCCCGAAGTTGACGCGGTTATTGGAACGGGCGCATGGAATAGAATCATGGAGGCGATTGAAGAGACTTTATCCGGTCGCCGCGTGATTTTGCTCGGTGAAAAACAAATTATCTACGACGCTAAGACGCCACGAATTCGCACGACGCCCGATTACACAGCTTACGTTAAAATTTCTGAGGGTTGCAATAACCGTTGCGCATTCTGTTCTATTCCGTTGATTCGCGGTAAACAAATTTCCCGCCCGATCGAAGATATAAAATCGGAAGTTGAACAGCTTGCCGCGCAGGGTGTCAAAGAAATAAATTTAATCGCGCAGGATACCACAGCTTATGGCATTGATATTTACGGCAAACCAAAACTCGTTGAACTTTTGCGCGAACTCGTCACTGTGGAAAAAGTTCATTGGATTAGGATTCTTTATGCTTATCCGCGCAGATTTACCGACGAATTGATTGACCTAATCGCTAGCGAGGAAAAAATTTGTAAATATGTTGACCTGCCGTTGCAACACGCCAGCAATAAAATTTTAAAGAGCATGAACCGCCCGGATACTCGCGAATCAATCGAGACGTTGATAAAAAAAATACGCGCGAAAATTCCCGATGTTGTCATTCGCTCAACTTTTATTGTCGGCTTTCCAGGTGAGACCGAAGAAGATTTTCAAGAGCTGAAAAAATTTTTGCAGGAACAGCGGCTCGATAAGGTTGGAATTTTTACCTATTCGCGAGAAGAGGATACCGCCGCTTACGATTTCCCCGACCAAATTCCCGAAGAAGTCATGCAGGAGCGTTACCACGATTTGATGAGTATGCAGTCTTTGATTTCGCAGGAGCTGAACGAGGCGTTGGAAGGGCAAGAGCTGGAAGTTTTAATCGAAGGGCGCGATGAAGAAGTTCAGCAAGTTGTGGCAGGTCGATCTTATCGCGATGCACCGGAAGTTGACGGGCTTGTTTACATTGAAAACGATGGGCGCAGTCAAGAGGGCGATATTGTTCGCGTAAAAATTTTGGCGGGTTTTGTTTATGATATCGCCGCCGAAAGGATTGATTGACGTGGAAAATTTTAAAATTGCGACGGCTGAAAGTTGCACGGGCGGACTTGTTGCCAGCCGCTTAACAGATATTTCCGGCGCGTCGGCTTATGTCAATGGCGGCGTCGTAGCTTATACAAACGAAATAAAAAAATCTATCCTGCACGTCAAAGCCGAAACGTTGGAAAATTTCGGCGCGGTGAGTTCTCAAACTGCAATGGAAATGGCAAGCAACGTTCGCAAAATTTTTTCTGCTACAATCGGCTTGAGTACCACGGGTATAGCTGGCCCGCTAACCAGCGAAAACAAACCGGTCGGATTGGTCTATGTTGCTATTGTCGGCGAAAATTTTTCCGAAGTCCGAGAGTTTCATTTTAAAGGTTCGCGCACGGAAATAAAATTTCAGGCGGCGGACGAGGCTTTGAATCTTTTAATGCAATATGTAACTTCTGCAGAGAATTAGTATTTTGTCGGGAGATAAAAAATTTTGAAGTGGATAAATCATCAGATAGTTACGGGCTTTATCGTGTGCACAGCCACGGACGACGCGCTATTCACGGCATCAGCAATAGTCGGGGCGGTTTTGCCGGACAGGGTTGAAGGTTCGCCGCCAAAAGAAAGTAAAGCTTATTGGAAATGGCGCAAACGTCACCGCACGTGGTCGCATTATCCGCCAATTTATATCGCGCTGATTATCGGAGCGCAGTTTGCAAAAAATTATTATCCTGAACCGACGCTCGCCTTTGCAATGAATTTGATAACTTACGCGCTTATCGGAGCACTTTTGCACATCGCCGAGGACGGGCTTTGTGGAAAGGTGCCAATCTTCACGCCGCGTGGCAAGCACGGATTGAAACTCTTTAAAGTCGGCGCGTGGAGTGAATATTTTTTTGCCGCGCTGATAATTTTAACTTGTCTGTTCGTTCGTTTTGGAGACTTCGACTTGCTTAGGAGTTACTTCACATGAAAAATTTTTTTACTTTTTTGGTGATAGCCGCACTGATGGCGTTCTTTGCAATTTTTATTTTATACATAGCTGAAAGGACGGACGTATTGCACCTGCAAGGGCGGGAGTTGGAAATTACCTTCGCGCAGGCGGGCGATGATACGCAAATGAATTGGGAGCCGTTGCCATATCCCTGCGTTTATAAAATCACGACGATTAGCCGCACCACGGGTCTTGTTGAAGATTTGCCGCCCTTCCACATTTTAAAAGAGGACGAGACGAAATTTTCAAGCTACACCGTGCCGCGAGCACCGATTCCGACGTATTATTTTATCACGGCGCGTGGTTTGTTCGGCGAAGTTTATCGCAGTGAAAAAATTTATCCCAATCCAAATTTCCCGACGACGCCGCGACCTGTCAGCATTTATCATTACGGCAAGGACAGTCCCGCAAGTTTAATGCCGTTCCTGGTGTGGCATACCGTGCCCAATGCCGTTTGTTATGAGTTGGAGATTTTAGACGCGCCGCCCGAAGTTGAGGGTGGCGTTAATCTTTCCACACGTCATCATTTGTTCAGCACGCGAAAAATTTACACGAACGGTTATCAAGCTGACCTGCGCCCGTTCAAAAATAAGACGGAAATTTATTGGCGAGCACGAGCGTTGGGACTTCGTCACGAACCAATAGGCGAATTTTCTAAGGCGGAAAAAATTTTTATCGACGGTTCTAAACCATTTCCAAATTGCCCGCTGATAAATAATTTTGATTTTATGGACTACTTGCCCCAGCCGATTTATCACGTGTTCGATTGGATTCCTTTGCACGAAGGCACGAAATATGAAATTGAAATGCTGATTCACCCGCCCGAAGTTGAAAATAATTTCGAGCCGAGCGCGGACAGCGTTTGGCGCATGATTTCTGAAGACGTTGCCAGTTGTTATGACGAATATGGCAGACCTTATGCCGGCGCGTATTATTGGCGCGTGCGTGCTCTGGACGAAAATAATCAGCCGATTGGCACTTGGTCGAACAGCGAAAAATTTATTGTTGACGATTACACGGGCGGCGTCGAGGTAGCGGTTTTGGGAGACAGCATTTCTCACGGCGGCGGCGCAGTTAGCTATTCCCCGCGTGCACTGCAATACAGCTACGAAACTTACATTGATTTTCCCGTCGTGAATCTGTCAAGGAGCGGTGATACAGCTCACACGACGTTGGAACGTTTCGAGCATGACGTTTTGCCACTCAAGCCAAAAAATTTAATCATATCTACCGGTGCAAATTGTCTACGTGATGCCCGAATCACAGCCGCAGATGTCATAAGTGACCTTGCCGGCATTAATAAACTTTGTCTGCAAAATAATATTCGCCCGATTTTTTTAACGCTCATGCCTATTAACCCCGACAACCTGCAACGCGCTTTTCACACCGCCACCGATCCCGATTGGCACGAAAAACTTATTCAAATTAACGACTACATTAAGAGGCAGGAATTTTTTGTCGACATTGAGCCTTATTTTTATGACGCGCAGGGAAATATGAACGTTGAATTTTCTATTGACGGAATTCACCCTGATATTCGCGGCAAAATGTTAATCGGAGAGCTCATCAGCAAAAGTTTTAAGAATAAAAATTTTTAGAGACTGTCGATAAAATCAAGAGCACGGATAGCGAACTACCGACCGCCCATGGATGGGCGGTC
>CAJONF010000207.1 GCA_905236665.1 uncultured Selenomonadaceae bacterium
AAGCGTTGTTGTCGACGCGGGCGCGGAAATTTGGCTGGACGGCTCGCACGGCAAAACTTTTGTCGGCGATATTAAAACCATTGACGCCTCACAATCCGACGGCAGAAATATTTTGGCGGGCAATGATTTAAACAATACGATAATCGGCGGCGCGGACAACAGCCTCTGGGGCGGCAACGGCGGCGACGATTTACTGATTGGCGGCGCGGGCAAAAATACTTTCTTCTACACCAACGGCAACGGAAATGATACAATCACGGGCGCGCACGACGGCGACATTGTTTATCTTTCGCAAGTGACGCTTGAACAAATCGCCGCAACTAACATTTCTGCCGACGCGGTGTCGATTAACTTCACGGACGGCGGCTCCCTGCAAGTCAACAGCAATTCCAACGTTACTTATCAACTTGCCGACGGCTCAAAATTTTCCGCTAATCACGAGCAATCACTTTGGATAACAAAATAAATATTTTTCCGTAAAGCTAGGATTGTAAAAGTTATTTCCCGATAAGTATTTCCTAATTTTCAAAATAAAAATTCTTTACCTTTAGTGTATGGCAATTTTCTGATATAACTTCCTTTAGATCTTCAGGAATTCCTTCCGGAGCAGAGATATTGACAGCAAGACGAATTGAAACTGAAACGTTTGGAAGATGCATGAGATGAGACGCTACCTCATCAATGCAGGCGTTGAAACTTTTGTTTAATCTTGTTTTATCCAACTCCACGTCCATAGAAAAATGTTTTGGCAAGAGTGGTTGCGGCGGAGGTGTTGTAGATGGTGAAGACGGCTCTGTTCCGGCGTTGCCGTCTTCTTTTTTGGGAGGGTCAGGCGGTTTAATTTTCAGGTGTTCTTGAGCGACGGACGATTTGACTAAGAAACTTTCTGTCGAAATTTCCCTGAGAGATATATCACCAAATTTAAGCTCGTGAGTTAAATCTTCGTCATCTGACAGAGCAAAGATTTTTTCCGCGACACCTTTGCGAATGGTTTCAAGCAAAACACTTTTATCAGTGAGACGTGGCATGTAGTAATAAGTTGTGAAATACTCCCAAAGTTGGTTTAAGTTGACGGTATCACGTTCGCGCCAAATGAATTTATCGAGCAGTTTTTTCAACTTTTCATGACCGAGCGACTTCAATAACATTTCACTACTTGAAAATTTTTCGGCGGTTATTGAAATGTTATCTTCGGTTGTACAGTCAATTTCCGCAAAAAACCATTTTAGGGTAGTCATATCGACTTCTCCAAAATTATCGGGCGCGAATAATTGACAGTATGCTTGAGAAATTTTCATGGCAAAGTTTTTTTCCGCTGATTTGCGATTGCTTTTGGCGTCAACGAGTTGAACTCTATCAAGATTTAGTTGATCGGCTTCGTCTATAACTTCAACCCATGCTTTGAATTCGCGGACGGTTTTTTTCAGCACGGATAATTTGTTAATATCCGGTGCAAGAAAAAGCAAAGTGTTCTTGTATTTGCGAGGAACTGTCCCGCGAGTGTTCAAGATGGTTTCCGCGAAGGCTAAGGCGGGATTGTCAGGTTGCCTGTCATCGAAGGCGTATTTTGGAGCAAGAATCACGAGCCGCGCATTTTGCTCATCGACAACATCGGCTGAAGTCTTCGGGCAAATATGAACTGCTGACCATGACGATTTACGCCATGTGCGAAGTCGCTGTTCAATCGCGAAATCAATATCGTCGTCCGAAAATTGTTCAAGCTTATCGTCAACGAGTTTGCGCAGAGTTGGATTGACGCCAAACCAAAATCGCGTATTCTGCGAGTAGAGGTAGTACAAGTTCGCTTTAAGCTTCGTTAATGCGTCGTTGAATACAGCAATGCTGTCTAAATCCTGCGGTTGAATCGTGCCCAATCGGATTTCGTTTTCTTCTATGCCGCTCATTTCGTTTCTTCGACTGCCCGGCGCGGTACCCATGAAAATTGTCCGCGAGATTTTTCGCGCCGCATTTAATCTGCCGAAACGCGGATTGTTGCCGTCAAGTTCGTAAGGCTTTGACTCTTCGCCGTCAACTTCGGAATTTATTATCGCGTCCCAATTCCCCTTGAAGTATTTCGCAAGTTCAGCACGGACGGGAGCAAAATCAAGCGGAACATTTCCGGGCATAATCAACGCGCTTTGATCGTTCTGTGACCAGAGACGAT
>CAJONF010000208.1 GCA_905236665.1 uncultured Selenomonadaceae bacterium
ACGATTTTGAACGGCGTTTTATTCCCCGCAAAAAATTCGGACACGGTTGTAATCGCCATAACCGGCATTCACGGCAATTTTTATAGCAATCCTTTCTACTATAATATCGGCGATACCCTTAGCGCGGCAGGAATTGATTTTATTTATGCGCAAACCTGCGACGCTTTCGGCGAAATCGAAACTTTCAACGCTAAAACGGGCAAAAAGGAGCTAATCGGCTCATGGAACGAAAGATTTTCCTACACCGACGAAGATATTGACGCTTACCTTGATTATGCGGAAAAAAATTATCGCCACGTGATTTTGGCGGGGCATTCACTGGGTGCGAACAAAGTTATCTACTATACGGCGCATGATTGGTTGAGCGGAATTTTGGATAATGTTCACACGGATTTTAACGCAGATTTTAGCCAAGTTGAGCAAATTACGCACAATGGCGCGTTAATTATCGGTACATATGACAATTTTACGGACGGCGATCCGTCAAAATTCCTAAAAAATATAAATAATCACATGAAAACGCCGGAAAATAACAAATTAATTTTTATTGAGCTACCAGGACACACATATCAGCAAAAACATCAAGAAATAGCGGAAATAATTTTAAATTTGGCAGAGGAATGGCGAATTAATTAAAAAAATTTCCCGTCGAAAATTTCGGCGGGATTTTTTATTTCAGCTTGAAAAATTTTCTTTGGCGGCTAAAATATTTTTAAATGGAGGGATAAACATGGATAAAAAAATTTTTGGCGAAATTCCGTTAAAGTCGTGGCGGTGGCTTGGCGTAAACGAAATTAAAAGTTCTGAATCAGTCGAAGAGAAAAATTTTGAGATTTCGGACGGAGAAACGCAAAAATTTTCCGAAATAAATCTTTCAGCGGGAAATATTGCGCGAAAAATAAAAATTTCTGTTGGTAAAGGCGCAAAAGTTGAATTTATTTCAGCGGATTTAGGTTTAGGTGATTATTCTGCGGACGTGGAGATAGATTTGCGCGGCGATGATTCATCTGCGGACTTCGACGCGGTTTATTTCGGCAACGGTGAGCGAAAATTAGATTTTAATTATGTAATTCGCCAGCATGGACAAAAAACTTCGGCAAAAATGAGGGTTCGCGGTGCATTAAAGGATAAAAGTGACAAAATTTTTCGCGGAACGCTAGATTTTCAGCGTGGATCGAAAGGTTCGACGGGTAAAGAGCTGGAAGAAGTAATAATTTTATCTTCCGGCACGCGAAATCGGTCTGTTCCGTTGATGTTAGCGGCAGAAGATGATGTCGATGGGCACCACGCAGTAAGTATCGGGCGTTTAGATGAAGAAAAAATATTTTATTTAATGAGTCGGGGCTTAGATAAGGCAGAATCGGAAAAATTAATCGTCGAAGCGGCATTTAATCCGGTTTTAGATAAAATTTCGGACGAAAAATTGCGCGAAGAGATAATAAATACCCTGCAAAGGCGGCTGGAAAGATGAAAAAAGAAAATTTACGCGGAATAATCATCGGTTTGGCGGTTGGAGACGCGCTCGGCGTGCCTGTTGAGTTTGAATATCGAAAAAATTTGGCAGAAAATCCCGTAAAAGGCATGAAAAATTTTGGAACGTGGAATCAACCGGCGGGAACGTGGTCAGATGACACGAGTTTGACGATAGCGGCGGCAGAAAGCATTTTTAGGCGGAAAAAAATAGATTTTGAAGACATAATGGAGAATTTTTTACGCTGGTACGAGAAAAATGAGTTTACAGCGACGGGTGAACGCTTTGATATTGGAAATACGACGCGTTCAGCGATAAAAAGATACTCACGGCGGCTCCTTCCGCCGATAAAATGTGGTTCAACTGATGAAAATTCCAATGGCAACGGCTCATTAATGCGTATTTTACCGGCGACTGCGTATCTTTTTTATAAAAATGGTAAAATTTCCGGCGAAGAATTAAAAATTATTCACGAATTTTCCGCGCTGACGCATGGACACATGATTAGTTGCATGGCGTGTGGAATTTATTCGCTGATAGCCGCCGAACTTTTGAGCGGCAAGAATATTTTTGAATCATTTTCAATCGG
This sequence comes from uncultured Selenomonadaceae bacterium, assembly GCA_905236665.1. Classification (GTDB taxonomy): domain Bacteria; phylum Bacillota; class Negativicutes; order Selenomonadales; family Selenomonadaceae; genus Quinella. Next base: position 2,061 of record CAJONF010000208.1, read on the forward strand.
AATGGAAAACGCTAAGAAATTTTACGGTGCGAACGAAACTTTTAAA
>CAJONF010000209.1 GCA_905236665.1 uncultured Selenomonadaceae bacterium
GAATTAAATTTCCGCTACTGTCTTTAAAATCGTCGGAGGCAAAATCATTTTTCGAGCGTCCAAAGCGAAAACTAGTTTCCAGATAATAGCCACTGGTGTTTACATTGCGGGCAATGAGACCGCCGGCGGTGTATTTTGTGTTGCCGTAACCTTTAACGCCGGTGGAAAGAAACGCGTCATAATTTCCTTTGCCATGTTCCACGACGGGAGCAACAGTCCAGCGATTACGCGAGCCTTCGTATGTGCGAGCTAACCCTAAATCAAAATTGCTACTTTCAGTTTTAACGCGTCCGCCGTCACCTGTTGAGGTTTTCAAATGACCATAACCAGCATTGCCGAAAATTTCAAAGCCATGAGTTTCGCGAACTTCTTCAGCTTTTTGTGCCCTGTCACCTGAATTTTCGTCGTTGCTGTCGGATTCACCGTTGCCCAAAAAATATCCGTCGGCGTCTTCAGCGATATTGCCGCTCAAATAATCATCAAAGCTCGTAATTAAATTATCGGTGCCGTTGTTTATTGTTATGACGTTGGCAACTTGAGCCTTATCTGTAGTTTCTGTTTCCTCATTTGGTTCATCGTGGTTGCCGACTGTGCCAGAAATACTTTTGCCGTCCGAAGACAGAGCAAGTGCCAGGTCGTAATCAAAAGTTACGCCGCGTGTCATCTTTCCATTATAAATTTCGGCAGCGTCAATTATTCCGTTGTCGTTTTGTAAAATTGTAAGCGTGGAACCCGTGCCGATATCTGAATCGCCGCGAACAGATACATTAAAACTTTTTAGCCCGCTTAGATCTGTTGAGCCGTTCGTCAATGTCAATGCCGCGCTGTCACTTTGATAAGGCAGATTGAAATTAAGAGTGTCGAAGCCGTAAACATTTTGCGCCGTAATTCCCCAAGAATTTATGTTAAGCGTGTTGTTCGTAGCAGAAGGCGTGGAACCGATTAAGCCGCCATAAAAAGTCGCACCGCTCACGTCGGGATTGCCGGAAATGTTTATGGTGTTGCCGGCAACATTTCCGCTTTGAGTTTGTCCGCCGATAACGTCGCCGGAAATTGTGCCGCCCGAAATGTTTATTGTGTTGCCGGTAGCATTGCCGCCCAGTGCCGAGCCGCCGACAATGCCGCCCGTAACCTCGCCGCCCGTGACTGAAACTGTATTGTTATAAACGTCGCCAGGTGTAGTAGAAAAATCTGGTTCGGAACCATCTGTGGGATAACTGTAAGCAATTTCGCCGCCGGAAATATAGCCGACTGTGCCGCCGTTCACAACAACTGTATTGCCGTAAACATTGCCAACGTCCCAGCCGCTGTGCCACACCGCCAATCCGCCGACCACGCCGGTTATTTTGCCGCCGTTTATGACAATGTGGTTGCTATAAACATTGCCGCCGAGAGCTGCCATGCCGCCAAAAATCCCGTCGAACGAGCCGTCAAAAATATTTATATTGTTACTAAAAGCGTTCGCCGCGCTAATTTCATTGCCGCCACCAAAAATAAATCCGTAGCTGTCAGAAATCGTCGTCGTTGTCCCGTTTAGTGTGTAATTTGTTTCGTAAATGTCAATTTTATTCTGCGATGATTCGTCGGGTCTGATGTCTACCGCCGCCTGCGCTTGAGGAAAATATAAAACCGTCGTCGCCAGGCTAGCTAAAAGTATTTGTTTACACTTCCTTTTCAATTTACAAAACCCCCTTAATAAAAACGCTGAATCAAATTGAGAACATTTTAACATAGTGTGCAAAGCAGGGGCAAGCTACCGAAAAAAAAATTAGCCAACCGCGTGACAAGCTAATTGATTTTTGTAAAAAAATTACTACAATAGCAGTGTCGGAAAAACGGTAGTTGACGTGTTATAATCAAGAAAAATTTTTAGGAGGGCTGAAAAATGAAATGGGTTTGCAATATTTGCGGCTACGAATATGACGAAGAGCTGGGCGATATCGATAACGGCATTGAACCTGGTACGAAGTTTGAAGACTTGCCGGAAGATTTTGTTTGTCCGCTGTGTGGCGTCGGTAAAGATGATTTTTCTAAAGAAGAATGAACTGTTTTATCTTTAACCAAAAAAGTCGGGAGTTTTAGTGGCTTCCGGCTTTTTCTTTGAAAATTTATTTCCATGTGCTAAAACAAAAATACCAAAAATTTTTTTATTGATTTTGGCATTGATATTTTATTTCCAAAACGAAAATGCTATAATGCTTGCAAAAGTTTTAGAGTAGAATCATAAAGCGGCGAGCAGGACAAAAATATCTTGAACTTATTAAGATTTTAAAGGAGAATTTTTTATGCGACTGATTGTCGGAATGACTGGTGCTAGCGGCGTGGTACTTGCCGTGGAACTTTTGCGCCGCCTTAAAGAAATTGATTCGGTTGAAACTCATCTAATCATAACACAGGGCGCGGAGCTGACGATTCGCGACGAGACTAATTACGATATTTTTGAAATTCGCCGCCTGGCAGATTGCGTTTACGACGTAAATCAAATGGACGCGTCGATTGCCAGCGGAAGTTTTTTGGTTGACGGCATGATAATTGTCCCGTGCACAATGAAAACTTTGGCGGGCATTGCGGCTGGTTACTGCGAAAATCTTTTGCTAAGGGCGGCGGACGTTTGCATTAAAGAAAATCGAAAACTTTTGCTTGTGCCGCGTGAAATGCCGTTTAGCCGAATTCATCTGCGAAACATGAAAGAACTTGCCGACTGCGGAGCGATAATTATGCCGCCGGTTATGACTTTTTATAACACGCCGAAAAATATTGACGTGCAGATAAATCACATTGTCGATAAAATCTTGCAACTTTTTAATCTGCCAAATGACATGAAGGAATGGAATTCCGCAATAAAAATTTAAAAATTAATTTAAAAAACCCTCGCAAAAAGTTTTTACGGGGGTTTTTTGTTGATATAAATAATTTTTTTTGCTAAAATGAATAAGAAAGGAGTACTCATGAAAATTTGTTTATTAATTAAAGATTTTGCCATGGGAAAAAAATTTTTACCCGACGGACGCCCGACAAAA
>CAJONF010000210.1 GCA_905236665.1 uncultured Selenomonadaceae bacterium
AGCCGCCGCCATTGCCGGATTTCTCAACGCGCCGTTGCGTTGCATTTCCTTAATCATGTTGGCATCTTCTTCGCTCGCGCTGACATTTGACACGCCAAAAGACACGACTTGCAAGCCGCGCAGGTCGCCCCATTTCTTACTTAAAACTTCGTTGAGTGCATCGGCAATTTCCATTGTATGTGCAGGGAGAGCACTATAGCGAATACCCATTTCAGAAATTTTTGCAAAGGCGGGTTGCAGAGCTGTTAAAAGTTCAGTCTTCAACTGCGCGTCAATCTCCGAACGGTTATAAACATCTTTGACATTGCCGCAGACGTTTGTATAGAAAAGAATCGGATTAACGATTTTGTAGCTGTAAGAGCCGAAACATTTAATCGCGATATCCACATCAAGCCCGATATTGTAATCGACGACGCGGAAGGGAACGGGCGTAGGCGTGCCGTATTTGTTGCCGATAATTTCCTTAGTGTTGAAATAATAAATGCGTTCGTCGCGTCCGGTATCGCCGCCAAAAGCAAAACGATCTTTCATGGCGAAGAAAATATCTTGAATATTTTCGGCAATAGTTTTTTTGCTGTTGAAAAGGCTCGGCTCGGTTGACTTGTCATAAATGTATTCGCCACTGTCCGCGCAGAAATCGATAACTTTGCCCTGCTGAACAATCATCATGCACTGCCCGTCATTAACAGAAATTTTCGAGCCGTTGGTTATGATATTGTCGTCGCCGTCATTGGAACTCCACCGGCTAGATTTGCGCCTGTGACCTTTTGCCACCAAAATTTCTGGCGATAAGCTGTCACAGTAAAAAAATTCTTTCCACTGATCACCGAGCACGCCGCCCGCCGACGCCAATGCCGCTTGAATCAATCCCATAAAAAATCACTCCTTTATTTAAAGCAAAATGCCAACGATACTCCTAAACAAGCCGAAAATTAACCGCTGCAACGGCACAAAGACATAACTAAGCACGGGCGTCGCAATAATTATCAGCAGGAAAATAAAGCTGTAGCGTTCGAGCTGTTCATATGCCCGCGAAAGTTCATACGGCAGAATTTGTTTTAAAATGTGCGAGCCGTCAAGCGGCGGAATAGGCAACATATTAAAAATCGCGAAGTTTATATTGTAGATGATTATCAGATTGAAGACGACTAGTACACCTTCCGAAAAGGGGAAATCCATTTTTGCCATTAAAACTAAAATTATCAGCGCGATAAACGACGTGATCAAATTTGAGGCGGGACCGGCAAGCGATACCAAAATATCATCGCGGCGCGGGTTGCTGAAGTTCATCGGATTTATTTGCACGGGTTTAGCCCAGCCGAAATGCACAATAAACAACATGAGCAACCCTATAGGGTCAACGTGCGCGGCAGGATTGAGCGTCAAACGTCCCTGCATTCGCGGCGTATAATCTCCCAACGCATCAGCTACCCTGGCGTGCGCGTATTCGTGAACAACCATAGCTATCACAATGCCCGGCAATCCGGCTATCAGTGTCGTTAAAAAGCCGCCAAAATCATCAAACATCAAAGCACCTCCGATTTATCATACGCGCCGTAAGACGCATTGCGCAACAGTCGTTGAATTAGGAATCCCCCGGCTTTAGCCGGGGGGAGTGTCAATCATTTAAAAATTCGCTCACGATAAAGCGCGGGCGTTTTTTAGTTTCAAGATAAATCTTTCCAACGTATTCGCCGACAATTCCGATTGACAGAAGAATCAGCCCGCCGATAAACCACAAAGACGCCAGCATACTCGTCCAGCCGCGAATTGTCTCGCCGAAAAAATATTCATACAGCGTCCAAAGAATCACTAGGAAACTTATTGAACTCATCGCCACTCCCACAGTCGTAATCATGCGGATTGGTTCGACAGTCAGCGAAGTTATACCTTGAAACGCGAAGAACAACATTTTTTTCAGCGGATATTTACTCTCGCCGGCAAAACGTTCCGCCCGCTCGTAATAAACATTTGTCGAAGGATAGCCGATCATCGGGACAATTCCTCGCAAAAATAAATTCACCTCGCCGAATTCTGCCAGCCCGTCCAAAGCGCGTTTGCTCATCAAACGATAATCTGCGTGGTTGTTGACAATATCGCCGCCCAAAAATTTTATCAGCTTGTAAAAACTTTCAGCCGTGAACCGTTTAAAAAAAGTATCGGTAGCTCGCTTGCTCCTCACGCCGTAAACAATATCAAAGCCGCTCTGATATTTGGCAACCATTTCATCAACCGCGTTTATATCGTCTTGCAGGTCGGCATCCATTGAAATAACCATATCCGCGCAATCTTTAACCGTCATCAATCCGGCAAGCAGTGCGTTTTGGTGCCCGCGGTTCCTAGAAAGATTTATGCCGGAAAAAATTTTGTCCTGCGCGTGCAATTCGCAGATAATTTGCCACGTCGAATCTTTGGAGCCGTCGTTTACAAAAACAATCCGACTTTTATCTGAAATGTTGCCTGCCGCAATCAGATTTAAAAATTTTTCACGCAGTCGCTTAGCTGTCTCGTGCAAAACTTCTTGCTCGTTGTAGCATGGAATAACCGCGTATAAAGTATCGTTCATTGAATCATTCCTTAAATTTTTCTTGTTTATATTTTTCAAAACGATTTTTAAAAAGATCGTCGTTGTCGGGATAAAGTTCGACGAAAATTTTTTCCACGTAGTCGATATCCGATTTATCGAACGGAGAAATTTTTTCGTAAACCTTGAACGTCAAAGAAGATATTCCTTCGGCTTCGGGATAAAACGTGTACTCTTTAACTTGCTTGAAATTTGTAGAACTCGTCAAAGGATTTAAAATTAATTCTGCTAGTTTCACGACGACAGATTGATCTTTTGGTAGCAGATGAGTTTGAAT
>CAJONF010000211.1 GCA_905236665.1 uncultured Selenomonadaceae bacterium
AAATAAAATAAATCAATGTGTAAAATTCATTACAAAGTCTCCAACAACTCCAAAATATTTTTTACGACATCTGCGCGGGCGAAGTTCATAAATTCTCCGCTCCGACGAACTTTAACTTCGACATTGCCGCTTTCAAGAGTTTTCGGGCTGATTGTTATACGAATCGGATAGCCGATAAGGTCGCAATCCTTGAATTTGACGCCGGCACGCTCTTTTCTGTCATCAAGCAAAACATCAACGCCTGCGGATTTTAGTTCATTGTAAATTTTTTCAGCAAAGGCAAGTTGTTTATCATCTTTTGCATTGACGGGGACAACCACAACTTCAAATGGCGCGATAGCCCGCGTCCAAATAATTCCGTCCTTATCATTGTTTTGCTCAATCGCCGCCGCCATTGTTCGTCCGACGCCGATTCCGTAGCAACCCATCTCAAATGGTTTAACTTTGCCGTCTTCGTCTAGGAAGGTAGCGTGCAGTTTTTCCGAATATTTTTTGCCGAGCGTGAAGACTTGCCCGACTTCAATTCCGCGTGTCATTTTCAGCGGCGCACCGCAATGCGGGCACGGGTCACCCGCCCTTACCATGCGAATATCTGCAACAATAATTTTTTCCGCGTCAAAATCTCTGCGCGGTGTCACATTGATAAAATGCGCGTCAACTTCGTTTGCACCCGCTACAGCATTTGACATCAACATAACACTTTGATCGACAATGACAATCGCGCTGTCCTTTAAGCCAATCGGGCTCATGAATCCCGCGCAGGAATTCGCGTCTGCAATTAATTTCTCTCCCGCCATGTAAAGATGATTCGCGCCCTCGACAGCGTTTAAAACTTTTATCTCATTTACGTCGTGGTCACCGCGTACAAATGCAACAATCAACCGTTCATCGTCGTCCATAAACGCCACAGCTTTAATCGTCTTTTCAATCGGCACGTTCAGGAAGTTTTTGACAAGTTCAATCGTGTGACAATCCGGCGTTAAAACTTTTTCCAGCGGGCGAAGTTCTTCCGGCTCAGCATGAATGATTTTAAGTTCAGCTTTCTCGTCACTAGCCGCGAAATCGCACTTTTCACAGTAAGCAATGCTACTTTCTCCACTGGGAGCCAAAACCGTGAACTCGTGAGAATGTCCGCCGCCGATTGCGCCATTATCTGCCTCTACAGCACGGAATTTTAAGCCGCAACGTTCAAAAATTCTGCTGTAAGCGTCGTACATTTTCTGATAAGAAATATTCATGCCGTCAATATCGCGGTCGAAGGAATATAAGTCCTTCATGACGAATTCGCGGCTACGCATAAGTCCAAAGCGCGGGCGAATTTCATCGCGGTATTTATTTTGAATTTGATAAAGCATGAGCGGCAGTTGTTTATAAGAACGAACTTCATCGCGAACCAAAGTTGTAATCATTTCTTCATGCGTGGGACCGAGAGCAAATTCTCTGCCGTGACGATCTTTAAGACGCATCATTTCATCGCCATAAACTGCCCAGCGTCCCGACTCTTTCCACATTTCGGCGGGTTGCACAATCGGCATCATGACTTCTTGTCCGCCTTTTGCATCCATTTCTTCGCGAATGATTTGCATAATTTTTTTCATCGTGCGCCATGCCAGCGGCAAATAAGAATATAACCCACCCGCCGCTTTACGGATTAAACCTGCGCGATACATTAATTTATGACTGACGAGTTCTGCCTCTGCAGGAGATTCGCGCAATGTCGGCGCGTAAAGCTTTGTTGCTTTCATAAAAAAAATCACCTCATATAAATTTTTAGCGTGTATAAATTTTCCGCATGAAGAAAATTTCCTGCCGCGTGCAAAAATTCAGTTAGGAGTGAAAAATTATAAATGAAAAAATTTAAAGTAGTATCGAATTTTGAGCCGACAGGTGACCAGCCGCAGGCAATCGAATCATTGGCGCAAGGGCTAGCTGCCGGTTTAAGTTCTCAAGTTTTGCTGGGTGCGACCGGTACCGGAAAAACTTTTACAATCGCGAAGGTTATAGAAAAAATTCAAATGCCCACGCTGGTTATTGCACATAACAAAACTTTAGCCGCACAGCTTGCCGCCGAATTTAAAAGTTTTTTCCCAGATAACTATGTCGGCTACTTTGTCAGTTATTACGATTATTATCAGCCCGAAGCCTACATTGCCGCCACGGATACTTACATTGAAAAAGACGCCGCCATTAACGACGAGATTGATCAAATGCGTCATTCTGCAACGTGCAGTTTATTTGAACGGCGCGATGTAATTATCGTGGCAAGTGTTTCGTGCATTTATGGTCTTGGTTCGCCCGAAAGTTATTACAAACTTCTTTTGCATTTGCGCGTTGGACAAAATATTTCGCGTGAAAAAATTTTGCGGCGGCTGATTGAAATTCGCTACAATCGCAACGACATGATTATAGAGCGCGGAAATTTCCGGGTTCGTGGTGATATTATAGAAGTGACACCGGCGGGCTACAATGGTCGGGCGTTGAGGATTGAACTTTTCGGCGATGAGGTAGAAAAAATTTCCGAGTTCGAGATTTTAACGGGGAAAGTTATCGGGCGGCGTGATGAAATTTTTATTTTCCCCGCATCACATTACGTCACGGACATTGAAAATTTAGAACGCGCAGAAAAAAATATCCGCGACGAAATGTCAAAGCAGGTAAAAAATTTCACAGCGCAGGGAAAATTAATCGAGGCTCAACGAATTGAGCAACGCACGCGCTTTGATTTGGAAATGATGCAGGAAATGGGTTATTGTTCAGGGATAGAAAATTATTCGCGGCATTTGACGGGACGCAATGCCGGTGAGCCGCCGTTCACGCTGATAGATTATTTCCCAAAAAATTTTTTAACGGTTGTAGACGAATCGCACGTTACACTTCCACAGCTGCGAGCAATGTACGCCGGCGATCGTTCACGAAAAAATTCTTTAATAGAGAACGGATTCAGACTTCCCAGCGCGTTGGATAATCGCCCGTTGACTTTCGACGAATTCAACGAAAAAATTTCGCAGATAATTTGCGTATCAGCCACGCCCGCCGAATACGAGCTTGCAGAATCCCAAAACACCGTTGAACAAATTATTCGCCCGACGGGACTGCTTGACCCGATTGTAGAAGTTCGCCCAATAGAAAATCAGATTGACGATTTAATTTCGGAAATAAATTTGCGTGTGGCGGCGAACGAAAGAATTTTAATCACAACGTTGACAAAAAAATTTGCCGAGGAGTTAACGGATTATCTCAACGGCGTAAAAATTCATGTGAAATATTTACATTCGGACATTGTAACTTTGGAGCGAGCAGAAATAATTCACGATCTGCGCGCAGGAAAATTTGATGTGTTAGTCGGGATAAATTTACTGCGTGAAGGTTTGGATATGCCGGAAGTTTCGCTAATAGCAATCTTGGACGCGGACAAGGAAGGCTTTTTGCGTTCGGATACGTCGTTGATACAAACAATCGGGCGGGCGGCGCGAAATGTTAACGGAAAAGTAATTCTCTACGCGGAACGAATAACAGATTCAATGCGGCGAGCTATGAATGAAACGGCACGTCGTAGAAAAATTCAAGAGGCGTATAATGAGAAATTTCACGTAAGACCACGCACGATTGAAAAGCCGATAGCTCCGCTGATTGAATTGCCGCTGAAAAAATCTGGCAAGAAACCAAAATCAGCCAGCGAATTGATAAAAAAATTGACACCAGCGCAGAAAAAAAATTTAGTAAAAAGTTTAACAGCTGAAATGCGAGAGGCGTCAAAGAATTTGGAATTTGAACGCGCCGCCGAATTGCGCGACATAATCTTAAAGCTTGAAGAACATTTATAATTAGGGTTAAAAATTAATCCTATATTTTTTTTATATTTTCAGCAGATTTTTCGCGTTCAAACCCAAAATTTTATTTTTATCCGTATTGGTGAGCGATAAATTGTCTATAAACGCTATAGAATCTTTTTGCGATGTCCACGGGCTGTCAGTTCCGAATAAAATCCGCTCTGAACCAAAAATTTTTACAAAGTTCATGAACTGCGCGGCGTTTAACATCTTTAAATCCTCTTCCGCCCAATGAAAATCACTGCGCGGAATAATTTCGCCCGTTGAAAACGCTGTGTCGATAAAAACTTTCGTATCTGCCAAAACTTTCAAAACGTCGTCCCAATTTCGCCAGCCACCCATGTGAGCAAGTACGAATTTAAAATCGCCGACCTCTTCGACGACTTTTTTAGCCATTTGCGGACTACAACGCACAATTCCTGGAAATCCTATGTCCAATCCCGCGTGCGCAATGACGATTAAATCCAATTCAGCGGCGCGGTATAGGATATGCAAAAA
>CAJONF010000212.1 GCA_905236665.1 uncultured Selenomonadaceae bacterium
CCCCCGACATAAATTACATCGCCGACGCTGTAGACCTGTCCCAGTTCGCCGATTGTATCAAGAATTATAATATCTTCATTATTCGGCGGACGTTTCTGCAATTCGGTGCGCGTGCCGACCGTAAAACCTGCCGCCTTGCACAGCGCGACAACTTCACGGGTTCTGAGCAGTTCACGCGGAGCAATGACGAGCCGAGCTTGCGGGTGATTTTCGCGAATTGCTTTGAATGCTTTAAGGACAAAATTTTCTTCGCCGCGATGAGTTGAGCCTGCCAAAAAAATTTCTTTTGCGCCGGTCAAGCCCATGTCCGATAAAATTTTTGCGCGCTGAGCGTCTGTCACGTCTGTATAAGTTTGATCAAATTTTGTATTGCCCGTGACGATTACGAGTTCTTCCGGTGCGCCGAGCTGTTTAACATAGCCCGCATCAACTGGCGACGCCATTGCAAAAAGTTTCACGGTGCCGATCATATCGTTTAAAATTGAAAGCATATACTTATAACGCTTGACGCTCTTTTCAGAAATGCGCCCATTTACCATCATCACCGGCACGTGATTTTCTCTGGCGGCTTTTAAAAAGTTTGGCCAAAGTTCAGTTTCGACATTCAGAAAAACTCGCGGGAAAATTTTTCTAAAGACGTGCGCTGACACGAACGGTAAATCCAGTGGGAAATAAATTATACTGTCCGCATCTTTGATGATCCGATTCGCCATTTCGTAGCCCGAAGATGTCACGACCGAAACTAGGATTGGCGATTTTGGAAATTCGCGGCGGAATTCTTTAATCAGCGGGCTTGTAGCCACGATTTCGCCGACTGACGCCGCGTGTACCCAGATACAATTTTTTTTCGCCACGGGGTCAAGTGCGCCTTTTGGAAAAAATCCGAAACTTTGTTTGATTCGCTCAACAAAGCCGCGCTCGCGTATCGATCGAATCATGAACACCGGAATAATTAGAATCACGACGAGTATCGCCGCTAGGTTGTAAAGTAATTGCAATGAACGTGCTCCTTATAAAAAAATTTTGTCGATTATATCACATGACAAAAAAAAAATCTGCCGTGTTTACAAAAGATTTTGGCGCGGTTATAATTTTTTATATCTATAAAATTTTTGGAGGAATTGCGTTATGATTATCGGCGTAGCTAAGGAAATTAAAAATAATGAAAACCGAGTCGGCTTAACACCGGCTGGAGCTGATGCGCTAATCAAAGCTGGTCACAAAGTTTTAATCGAACGGGGCGCAGGCATTGGCTCCGGTTTTGAAGACGAAAATTATACGGCGGTCGGCGCAGAAATTTTAGCTGATAAGAAAAAAATTTTCGACGACGCGCAGATGATTATCAAAGTTAAAGAGCCGCTCGAATCTGAATACGAACTTTTTCACGCGGAACAAATTCTCTTTACATATCTGCACTTGGCACCGGAACCCGCGCTCACAAAGGCACTGCTTGATAAAAAAGTTACGGGCATTGCCTATGAAACGGTCGTTGGTCGTGATGGCAGAACTTTACCGTTGCTTGCACCGATGAGCGAAATTGCCGGTCGTATGTCAATTCAACTCGGCGCGCAATTTTTAGAAAGTCAATACGGCGGGAGCGGAATTTTGCTCGGCGGTGTTAGTGGTGTGGCGGCGGGACAAGTCGTCATAATCGGCGGCGGCGTAGTCGGCACGAATGCGGCAAAAATTGCGTTGGGTATGCGGGCGCGTGTCACGATTATCGATTTGTCGATTGAGCGGCTCCGCTATCTTGATGATATTTTCGGCGGGAAAGTCTGCACCGTCATGAGCAACAGCTATAATATCGCGCAGTGGACAAAGCAGGCGGATTTGCTTATTGGCGCGGTGCTCGTTCCTGGAGCAAAAACTCCCCAGCTTGTTACAGAAGAAATGGTTAAGAATATGAAACGCGGCTCGGTTATCGTTGACGTTGCGATTGATCAGGGCGGCTCGATTGCCACCTGTGATCACGTCACTACACACAGTAACCCGACCTTTGAAAAATTCGGCGTGATTCATTATTCCGTTGCCAATATCCCCGGCGCAGTATCCAGAACCTCTACACTTGCACTGACAAACGCCACGTTGCCTTATGCTCTGAAAATCGCCGGAAAAGGTTGGAAAGTTGCTTGCCAAGAAGACGCCGGACTTGCTAAAGGTCTCAACACGATTGACGGCAAATTGACAAATAAAAATGTTGCTGAAGCTCTCGGGCTTGAATTCGTCGATTACGTCAAATTCCTTGCATAAACACAAAATCTTTGCAAAAAAAATTCCCTGTGATTTTTGTACAGGGATTTTTTTTTAATGGAATGATTAACGATCTGATTAAAAAATTTCATCGTTCCCAAAATTTTTAACGAACAATTATTCGCTAAGCCTTCCTTTTTCTCTTACTGCGGCGGCGTCTTCACTCATTCGCGAAAATGCACCGACGATACCTGCGCGATTGGCGGTGAAATTTTTTGCATGGCGTGTTTTAATTCCAATGCCGCCCGCCTCCGCTGCCGAATCAATATTTGCGCCGGTGAAAGTGTAATTCCATTTATATTCTTTTGTGGTTGCCTCAATCAAAGCTTTAACGTCTGCTTTGCTGTATTCTGTGCTAGCGTTTTCCAAACCGTCAGTCATAATCATAATCAGCACGCGTCTTTTGGCTGGGCAAATGCCGTCCTTTTCCATTCTGCCGAGCGTTTCCATAATCGTTCTACCCACGGCGTCTAGCAAAGCTGTATTGCCGCGTGCATAATATTCAGCCGAAGTTAATTCCGGAACTTTTTTCAAATCCACAGCGTCAATAATTTTTTCATAGCGATCATCAAAAATCACAGTCGTCACTTCGACTTTACCGGGCGTTTGTTTCTGTCTTTCCAAAAAAGAATTGTAGCCGCCGATTGTATCTTCCGCTAAACTTCGCATGGAGCCGGAGCGGTCTAAAATGCAAATGATTTGCACGGGTTCAGCTGTCGTCTTATCACAATCTTCAGTGTGTTTATGCACCAGTTGCTTAGAAACTTTTTTTGGCGTTTCATCTGGATCGGAATTCGGCAAAGTTCGTGCAAAACAAATTCCGCAGATAAGAAACATCATCATAGCAAGTACTACCGTTCTAAACATTTCAATCAACCGTTACTGAGAACTTATAAAAAGTTGTAAACTCTTATGTCCCATTCCTGCTTC
>CAJONF010000213.1 GCA_905236665.1 uncultured Selenomonadaceae bacterium
GCAATTTTTTCATTACGCCCCGCCGCGAAAATTTTTACGTTGAGTTTATCGTCGAGATTTTTTTTCATCAGCACATCGACAATCACCGTGCCGATTAAACCAGTCGCGCCGGTGAGTAGCAAATTTTTTCCGGTAAGTTTTTCCCACGGCAAATTTTCTTTAGCAATGCCGGCAATGTCCGCCGCGTAAAGTTCATGTTTTATAAACACGTCGCCACCTCATTTCAACCATGAAGTTTTTTTAGCGGCAAGCAACGCTTTAAAAAGTTCAATGTCCTCAACCGTCGTGATTTTTATATTTCTGTCGGAGCCGCTCGCGAAATAAAGAGTCTCGCCAAGGTCAACCATCATCGTATTAGCGTAAGCAGAACCGTAAATCCCGATACCTTCTGAAAACGCCCTTTCATAAGCCCAAAGCATTTTGCCGAATTTGTAAGCTTGGGGTGTTTGTACACGGCGCAGAGTGTCGCGGACAATGTATTCTTTTGTGCTGAAATCATCGAATTTTTTAAAAATCTGTTCGTTGTAAGGCAAACTGGTCACGCCGTTTCCATATTTCCTGCACGTAGCGATAACGTCGGATAAAACTTCTTCGTCAACCAGCGGGCGAATCCCGTCATGCAAAACGACAATATCGTTATCCGCGCAAAAATCTTTCATTGCGAAAACACCATTGCGCGTCGATTCTTGCACACTCGCTCCGCCGTTCACAATTTGTTTTAGTTTCGTGATATTGTATTGGCGGGAATAGGCGCGCAGAATATCTTGCCAGCCGTCCAAGCAAACGACAACTATTCCGTCAATGTCGGGGTGCCGCTGAAAATTTTCTAGCGTGTAAATAATTATCGGCTTGTCATAAACATTTATGAATTGCTTGGGAATGTCTTGACGTGTGCGCTGACCTTTGCCAGACGCAAGCAACAATGCAAATGTGCTCATAAAAACCTCCGTGAAATATTTTTCGGAAATTTTATCACGGCGGCATAAACATTTCAATAAAAAAAGCCCGCCCCGATTTTTGGAACGAACAGAATTTTTATTGAAAAATTTACCACAGTCAAATAAAATTGTTAATCAAGGAAAATATTTCATCACAGTCAAATAAAATTTTCAATCAAGGAGAAAGTTTCATGAAAAAAATTTTGCCGATGACTCACGGGCTACGCGGAACGATTGAAATCCCCGGCGATAAATCAATTTCCCACCGCAGCATAATTTTATCTAGCTTGGGTTCAACGCCGGTTGAAGTCACAAATTTTTTGGCAGGCGCAGATTGTTTGTCAACCGTTGCTTGCATGAAGGCACTGGGCACAAAAATTGAACGGACAGCTGAAAAAATTTTAATCACCGGACACGGACTGCACGGACTGCGCGAACCTGAAAATATTTTAGACGCGGGCAACTCCGGCACTACGTTAAGATTGTTAATGGGACTTATTGCTCCGCAGAAATTTTTAACGACGTTCACGGGCGATGATTCATTGAGAAAACGTCCAATGGCTCGCGTAATTAAACCGCTCTCAAAAATGGGCGCGGCAATTTTCGGGCGCAATGATAATAAAAATTTGCCGATAACGATTTTGCCCACCGAAAAAAATTTGCACGGAATTTTTTATGAAATGCCCGTTGCCAGCGCACAAGTCAAATCGGCGATTTTATTGGCGGGACTTTTTGCTGACTCTCCGACAACCGTAATTGAACCTGCGCCGTCGCGTGACCATACAGAAAAAATGTTAGCGGCATTCGGTGCACGGCTAGAAAAAATTGGCAACGCGATAAAAATTTTCCCCGCTGAAAAATTCACCGCGCCCGAAAAAATTTCCGTACCAGGAGATATATCTTCGGCGGCTTATTGGTTGGTGCTCGCCACAATTTTAGACGGTTCAGACGTGACGATTAAAAATGTCGGAATAAATGAAACTCGCACGGGGATTTTGGACGTGTTAAAAGATATGGGCGCGAAGATTGAACTTTTGAACGAAAAAATTTCTGGCGGTGAAAAATCTGCTGATATAAAAGTTGTCGCGGCGAAATTACGCGGCGTAGAATTCGGCGGAGAAATTATTCCGCGCCTGATTGATGAAATTCCCGCGCTTGCAGTTGCCGCCGCTTTTGCCGAGGGCACAACGATTATTCGCGATGTGGGCGAACTTAGAGTTAAAGAGACTGACAGGCTCGCGGCGATTGTCGAAGAATTTAACAAAATATCGCCGGAAACTTTTACTGCGACGGACAACAGCTTAATAATTCGCGGCGGACGTAAAAAATTTTTCGCTGAATGTAACACCCGCGCAGATCATCGAATGGCAATGTCACTTTCGATTTTTGGTGCGGCGGCAAATGGCGTTTCAGTCGACGACGAATCTTGCGTTAAAATCTCTTATCCGAATTTTTTTGACGTGTTTTAGGAGCAAAAATTAAAAATTTTTATGCGGTTGATGACGGGCAAATTTTCGACAACGGGCAAGCGTTGCATTTAGGATTGCGAGCCTTGCAAATTTCGCGCCCATGCCAAATCAACCAATGATGAGCCGCCGACCATTTTTCTTTAGGAATAATTTTTTGCAAACCCAGTTCGACTTCAAGCGGCGTTTTACCTTCAGCAAGTTTCATGCGGTTTGACAATCTGAAAACGTGAGTATCGACGGCGATCGCAGGATTTTTAAATGCGACGCTCGTCACGACATTTGCAGTTTTTCTACCAACGCCCGGCAATTTTATCAGTTCGTCAAAATCGGAAGGAACTTCGCCGCCGTAATTTTCCAGCAAAATTTTTGAACTGGCGATGATATGTTCCGACTTTGTCCGAAAAAATCCACAAGGCTTGATAATTTCTTCCAGCCGCGTTTGACCGAGTTGTAAAATTTTTTCAGGCGTGTTTGCCGTTTGAAAAAGAATTTGCGTGACTTGATTAACGCGTTTATCTGTGCACTGCGCTGATAAAATCACTGCGACGAGCAATTCAAATGGCGAATTAAATTTCAGTTGCGGGATTGCGCCGCGATAAGTTTCCTCTAAAATTTTTAATTCTTCGAGTTTAAATTCAGCCATTTCAATCACCACTGCAAACCAATTCAAGATAGGGCAATTCCTTAAAGCCAAACTGTTTATAAATTTTCAGAGCCGGCACATTATCTGCTTCCGATTCAAGGCGCAAAATTTTATCGGGGTAAATTTTTTTCACGTGGCGAATAAATTTTGAGCCGACGCCGCGCCCGCGATATTCCTCCGCGATAAAAATATCTTCAAGCCAAATACATTCACCGCCAAATTCTGTGGAATAGCCGTGCGCCGTGATTCCATAGCCGATAATTTTTTCACCGTCAACAAAAACAAAACCCTCGACGTAAGGCGAATCGCTCAAACAATTCTCAACGTTCGCCGCAAAAATTTTTTCAGAGCCATTGGTTATGACGGCTGGCGAGCTGTAAAATTTTCTCATCATGTCGATAACAATCGCGCTGTCGCCGCATTGCATTTTTCTGATTGTGATATCCATTTAATTTGTCAAACTCCGAACGGGCGCGGGAATTCTGCCGCCGCGAGCAATGAACGCCTCCGAACTCCACTGATTTTTGACGGGAACAATAGGACAATAGCCGAGCAAGCCGCCGTATTCCACCACGTCGCCGACCTTCGCGCCTGGCACGGGGATAATTCTAACGGCGGTTGTTTTATTGTTTACAACGCCGATAGCCGCCTCGTCCGCGATAATCCCGCTCAAAGTCGCCGCGCTCACGTCGCCAGCAACCGCAATCATATCCAAGCCGACTGAACAAACGCAAGTCATCGCCTCCAGCTTTTCAATCGACAGCGAACCTTGCTTGACGGCGTGAATCATGCCTTCATCTTCGCTAACGGGGATAAATGCGCCGCTCAATCCGCCAACATGAGAACTTGCCATAAGCCCGCCCTTTTTTACAGCGTCATTTAGCAGGGCAAGCGCGGCAGTAGTCCCTGGTGCGCCGCAAGCCTCAAGCCCCATTTCCTCAAGAATTCGAGCAACTGAATCACCTACAGCCGGCGTGGGAGCAAGTGACAAATCAATTATCCCAAAAGGTACACCCAATCTGCGCGAAGCCTCTTGAGCAACGAGCTGACCAACGCGAGTGATTTTAAACGCAGTCTTTTTAATCGTCTCAGCAATTTCGGTAAAGTTCGCGCCTTTCAAATCTTCCAACGCGTGTTTAACGACGCCGGGACCGCTAACACCGACATTTATAACTTTGTCCGGTTCGCTCACTCCGTGAAAAGCTCCCGCCATGAACGGATTATCTTGCGGTGCATTGGCGAAGATAACAAGCTTTGCACAGCCGATAGCTTGACGGTCGCGAGTAAGTTCAGCCGTCCTTTTGATAACTTCGCCCATTTCGCGCACGCAGTCCATATTAATGCCAGCCTTCGTTGACGCCAGATTAACCGAACTGCAAACTAAATCGGTTGACGCCAAAGCTTGCGGAATTGATTCAATCAAAATTCTATCGCCGGATGTGTAACCTTTCTCAACCAGCGCACTGAATCCACCGATAAAATTAACGCCAACTTCTTTTGCGGCGCGGTCTAATGTTTCAGCGACGGGCACATAACTTTCAGCCTTGCAAGCTTCGGCGGCAATGGCGATCGGCGTAACTGAAATGCGCTTGTTGATAATCGGGACGCCGTATTCAGCTTCGATCTCCTCACCGGTCTTGACTAAAAATTCTGCGGACTTTGTAATTTTATCATAAACATTGCGGCAGAAATCGCGCAGATTCGGATGAGCACAATCGCGCAGAGAAATGCCCATGGTTATTGTCCGCACGTCGAGTTTATTTTCGGTTATCATGCGGTTTGTTTCGATTATGTCTTCAATAGTTATCAAAAATTTTTCCC
>CAJONF010000214.1 GCA_905236665.1 uncultured Selenomonadaceae bacterium
AACAAATTCTCCCGCGTCAATTCTCAAATCAACGCCATTTAACGCGGCAACAATTTCACTGCCCATTTTATAAAGTTTTTTCACGCCAGTTATCGTCACGACATTATTTTTAGTTACTTCAGACAAAATTACAAACCCTTTCATGCAAAAAAAATCTTATCGCGCAAATTTTATATTCCTAATGTTAATCATGTCAAGATATCGTTCCCAACTTCTAAATTTAATCCCGTCAAACGGCAGGATTTTTTTTTCAAGCGGAAAATTTATACCGCAAATGAAAATATGCTGATGAAAGGATTTTTTCTATGAAATGGATATTACCAAACGCCTGCACGGCGGCAAATTTGTTCTTCGGTATGCTGTCTATCATTTCCACTTATGAAGAAAATTATTTTCACGCGTCGATTTTTATTTTGCTCGCGCTGATTGCCGACGGCATGGATGGAAGAGTTGCACGCGCTTTAAATGCCGCCTCTGAACTCGGAAAAGAAATGGATTCGCTTTGTGATTTGGGTTCATTCGGAATTGCGCCGGCTTTTTTAGCTTACGCGTTCTGTATGCATGATTTCGGGCTTTTAGGCAAGGCGGCGGCGATTATTTTTGCGCTCTGTGGTATGTGGCGGCTTGCTCGTTTCAATGTTAATACTAACATCGTTCACGGATTTTTTATGGGGCTGGCAATTCCCGCCGGCGGTTGCATTATCGCTACAACAACGCTACTTTTCCTAGCAAAAGACATTAAACCGGAAAATTTCGGGCTAATTTATCCAATTACCGTAATAATTGTCGCGTATTTAATGGTTAGTCACGTGCATTATCCCGATTTTAAAGGCGGTGGCGAAAAACTTTTCCTCGTTGCTAAAATTTTCGCGCTGATTATGTTCGCCGGAATAATTTATATCACTCGTGACGCGATTATTCCAGGCATTTTGACTGCGATTTTCTCTACTTACGCGATTTTTGGCATTGTTAATTCACTTTTTCGCCTCATGACACGCGATAAAATATGATGAAAGGGAAAAATTACATGGAAAAAAATAATTACTCATTGCCTTTACGCGATGTTTACGCTGAAATTGATTTGAGCGCGATTCGCCATAATTTTACACAAATTCGCCGCCACATTAACAAAAATTCTAAATTTTGCGTTGTCGTCAAGGCAAATGCTTATGGTCATGGCGCAATTCCCGTTTCAAAAGCCGCGGTTGAGTGCGGAGCTGATTTTTTAGCCGTCGCCACTGTCGATGAAGGTTTGGAACTGCGCCGCGCCGGTTTTAATCTGCCGATTTTGATTTTAGGTTTAGTTCCGGACGATTCTGCCGCAGTTATCGTTGAAAATAATTTAACTCAAGCCGTTTCTGACTTCAATTTAGCTGAAAAACTTTCAATCGCCGCTAAAAATCTTAACAAAATCGCTAAAATTCATTTGAAAATAGAAACCGGCATGGGGCGAATTGGTATCGCGCCCGAAAATGCCGCCAAATTAGCAAAAAAAATTTCCCTCCTACCGAATATTGAGTTGGAAGGAATTTTTTCACATTTTGCTGACGCTGACTCGCCTGACAGAACTTTTACTCACAATCAGATAAAAATTTTCACTGAAACTGCCGAAAAAATTAAATCTGCGGGCGTTTTGATTAAAATTTTGCACATTGCAGAATCTGCAGCCGCTCTTGATATTCCGGAAGCGCATTTTAATATGGTTAGGTCGGGTATTATTAATTACGGGCTGTATCCTGCAGAAAATTTTCCAAAAACTATCGAATTGCGTCCCGCGATGAAACTTTTTGCTAGAATTTCTTATCTAAAAAACATTTCTGCAGGAGTTTCTATTGGTTATGGGCGCGAATTTGTCGCAAAACGCAATTCTGTTATCGCCACGTTGCCAATCGGCTATGCTGACGGATATATTCGCGCTTATAAAAATTTTTTTGTAGATATTGGCGGAAAACTCGCTCCGATTGCCGGTAGAATTTGCATGGATCAAATTATGGTCGATGTTACCGAAATTGACGACGTAAAAGTTGGCGATGAAGTAATTTTGTTCGGTTCTGATAAAATTTCTATCGATGATGCCGCAAAACATTTGAAAACGATTAATTATGAAGTTACTTGTCTAATTTCTGCGCGTGTTCCGCGAATTTTTATAAATTAATTAATTCGTACTGGGAATTTCACATTTTATTTCGACTTTGCCGTAAAAAATATTCAAGCATTTTTAAATAAAATTAAGCCGGTTTAGATTTTCAACTACTATAGATTCAGTTTTTGAGCGATTTTTCTGTGCAATAGAGCCTTGAATAGCAAAACCTTGCAAAATTTCTGCATTTGGACAAGCAAGAGCAATATTTTGTTCAGTGCCGGATAGTCCGGAGCCGCCGTGTGTGCAAAATGGAACGATTTTTTTACCGCTGAAGTCGTAACTTTCCAAAAAAGTAGCGATAATCATAGGATATGCACCCCACCAAATCGGATAACCGATAAAAATCGTCGTATACTGCGAAAAATCTTCAATTTTGCCGATAAATTTTGGTCTAGCATTAGTTGCTTTCTCTTTGCTTGCAATTTGAGTGCATTCTTTGTAATTATCGGGATATTTTTTTACAGGTTTGATTTCAAAAAGCGTTCCGGCGGTTTTTTCTGCGATAATTTCTGCGACGATTGCCGTATTTCCTTTAGAAATTGTTCCGAGGCTGTATTCTTCGCCGATTCGGGAGAAATAAGCAATTAAAATGTTTTCGCTGGCGGCGTGAACAGTTCCGAAAGAAAAAATCAGAGCTGAGCCGGCGATTTTTAAAAAATTTCTGCGCGTGATGTCCATTTTAAGACCTCCCAAAAAAAATTTTTCGTATTGATTATA
>CAJONF010000215.1 GCA_905236665.1 uncultured Selenomonadaceae bacterium
ACTTTTCAAAGAACTTTTGGAAGTATACGACATGGAGCGGGTTTGGGCAACATAAAAAGTTTCAGTAACGGATTTCACCTCCTTATAAATTTTTTAGCTTTTTAGAACTTTTCTTTAACTGTTGGAACCCTCCCTAATCATTGACCGTCTGAAATCCATTTCCCGCTGATACCTTTCACGGCGTCCGACGCTGAAATTTCCGCGTCGCCGTTGTCAATGTCTATCAAGTGGTAACAGTCGTTGCCCATTCCCATTTCCTTCATGTACGAAAGTTGTCTAAGTCCGTGCCGACTTTCAATGCGCTCAACCAACGCGTGACGAGATGTTTCCGGCAATGCATAAACTAAATCCACCGACGCTTGGTCTGCCGCCAGAATATCAAGAGACGCGACGATACCGATATTTGGAGTTACGACGGGTGCGGCGGCAACGCCTTCGCAGTCACAGGAAACACTCATATTGCGCAAAACATTGATGAAAGCAATCTTATGCGCGAAATATGTCGTAATCGCCTTTGTGGATTCAGTCATACGCTCCATAAATTCTTCTTCCGCAATGCTCCATTGCCCTTGTCCTTCGGCTGTGTGTATCCATTTTTTTCCAATTCGCCCGTCAGCACAACCAATACCGATATTTTTATCCGAGCCACCGAAACCGCCCATCACGTGCCCTTTGAAGTGCGTCAACGCGAGGAACGAATCATAATTCAAAATATCTTTGCCCATTGACATTTCGTTGAACCATTTGCCACCAGGCACCGGAAGCAAAGTTGTTCCGTCTTCGTCCATAATGTCGACGGGACAGAAATTCCAGCCGTTTATGTCGAGAGTTTTACGATGATTCGCCGTGTGGTACCTTTCGCCGTCGTAATAAGTGTTCGTCTCTATTATCGAGGCATCAGGCAAACGGGAAGCAATAAGTTCTTTTACCCACGGGCGCGGAATAATATTCGGACCGTGCGGCTCACCGGTATGAAGCTTGACTGCGACTTTGCCGGCCAGCACTCCTTTTACGCGGTCAAATATTTTTACAAGTCCATTAGCCGAAAGGTCGCGAGTAAAATAAACGAACGCCGCCGGAGATTTGCGCTGTGCATATGGCACATAATGATTTCCGCCAGTACCCGCGACTGCCTTTTTATTTGTCGCCGCGCTAACATAATTCGGAAGCGCAGTTATAGCCGCCGCCGCGCCCGCCAATTTTATAAAACCGCGTCTTGTAAGTTCACTCATCGTAATTCCTCCTTTGCAATATTTGGAAAGTTAGTCAACAGAAATCAATTCATACTGGCTGTTACCCATTCCCAATTCTTTCATGGCAGTGAGCTGGCGCAAACCTTCACGGCTCTCTATACGCTCAATAAGATCTCTTTTACGCGAATCCTCCAAATTGTATACCATATCCACCGACGCTTGATCTATCGCAAGAATATCCGTCGACGCCAGCATACCAATATCGGGAATAACAGGCTCGGCGGCTGATGTTCCTGCACAGTCACAGTCTACTGACATACGACGCAGGACATTTAGAAAAGTAATCTGCTTGCCAAAATGGTCGCAAATTGCCTTGCCGCTATCCGCCATTAGTTCCATAAACAAACCGCCCGTCACCCATTTGCCGTAGTCAACAAGACCGTGCACTTGCCGCTTGCCTACTTTTCCAGACGCGCAGCCGATAGCGATATTTTTCAGACTGCCGCCGAAGCCGCCCATTGCGTGTCCCTTGAAATGCGTTAGGACAACAAGTGAATCGTATTCTGGCAGATGACTTCCCATAGCAACTTCATTTAGATGAAAACCGCCATTCACAGGGAAATTGACATCGCCGTCTTCGTCGATTATGTCGACGGGACAAAAAGTCCAACCATTTACGGACAATGTTTCACGATGCCGCGCCGTATTTGAGCGAGCACCGCCATAAGCTACATTCGCTTCTATGATTGTCGAGTTCGGAATTTGCGCCTGAAATGTTTGCACCATGTCACGCGGAAGAATATTCGGACCGTGCGGTTCGCCTGTATGCAACTTGATTGCTACCTTGCCGCGAATTTCTGCGTTCACCTTTTCATACAGCTGAATAAGATGATCCGCGTCTATGTGCTTTGTGAAATATACTCTGGATTTATCGCCGGTTTCAGCTACAGCTTTTGCAGAGACTGAGTTACCCTCTTTTTTGGCTTGTTGATCACCACAGCCGCTTACCAAATCAGAAATTCCTGTTAAGCCAATTCCCGCCAAAGTAACACCTGCCATTTTCATAAACTTGCGTCTCGAAAAATCTGACATAACTCTCCTCTCACTCCCTAAACATTATACTTGAAAATTATTCGTCAAAACAAGATTTAGCTAAGTTTTACAACTTTTCCCCAATGCTGTACAATACCAATACTGAAATCCACTATGTTGAAACTGAATTGTGAGGCTCTATGATTGAAACTTATTGAAATCATTTCATCGACACTTTCAATGGAGAGATTCTTGATTCAATCTGTTGGCGAAGAGCTTTGATACTAATTTTTGAACCACGACGAAAAAGACAGGAATTAAAAATATTCCAAGAAAAGTAGCGATAGTCATACCACCGACAACTGCCACACCCATAGAATTTCTAGCGGCGGAACCTGCGCCGGCGGCGGTTGCGAGCGGTAAACAACCGATAATAAAGGCAAAACTCGTCATCAAAATTGGTCTAAGGCGCAAACCTGCAGATTCAAGAGACGCTTTAACTACTTCCATGCCCTTATCAGTACGAACTTTAGCAAATTCGACGATGAGGATAGCATTTTTAGCGGCAAGCCCCATAATCATCACGACGCCGATTTGCATATAGACGCTGTTTTGAAAACCGGGATTGCCTACGCCAAAAGTATTCGTGTAGTAATTCAGGACGAATTCGGAGAGCAATGCGCCGAAAATTCCCGTCGGAACCGTCATTAACACTGAAAACGGCACGCTCCAGCTTTCATACAGCGCGGCAAGGCATAAAAATACGAAAACCAATGCCAAAGCCATAACTTGCCCCGTCGAACCGGAAGCTTTTTGTTCTTCGCGAGATTGTCCCGACCATTCCACACCAAAACCCGTCGGAGCGACTTCATAAACGACATTTGTTAAGGCAGTCATAGCTTGCCCCGATGAATAACCTTCAGCTGATTGAGCTTGAATCAAAACGGAGCGTTTACCATTAAAACGAGTGACTTGCGTCGTTCCGGTGTTGAGTTTGTAGCTTATCAACGTGTCGAGCGGCACTAATTGCCCTTTGTCTCCTTTGACGAACATAAATTTCAACATATCAACTTCACCGCGAAAGTAAACGTCCGATTGCATGACAACTTTGTAAGTTCTGCCGAATCTGTCGTAATCATCGACTTCCATACCGCCAAAATTAACTTGCAACGCGCTGTAAACGTCAGAAAGATTGACGCCGAGCATTTCAATTTTCTTTTGATCAAGTTCGTACTTATAGCTCGGCGAAGTTACGCTAAAAGTCGTATTTACGCCTTGAAGTTCAGGACGCGAATTAGCCGCCAGAACTATTTTATCGGTTATCTCAGAAAGTTCGGTGTCAGAGTGGCTTTCTAAGTCGATAAGTTGCATTGTCAAACCGCCGACTTGACCGAGTCCGGGCAGGGCGGGCGGATTAGCACCCATTACAAAGGCTTCCGGAGCTATACCATTGCCAACCATAAAGACATTTTCAATCGCGGCAGTTACCGACTTTTCAAATTCTGTTCGTTCCGCCCAAGGATACATACTTATGAATAACGTCGCCGCCGAAGACTTTGTGCCGCTCGAAATTATATTGTAGCCCGCAACTGAAATGACATCTTTGACGCCAGGGACGTTTTCGCGAATGGTGGCGGCTACTTTGTCAGTCGTTATCGAAGTCCTATTTAGCGAAGTTCCTTCGGGCATCATTACTGCCGCGACAAAGTAACCTTGATCTTCGTCGGGGACAAATGTTGACGGCAGAATTTTAAATAAAAACCCCGTCAAGCCGCAAACTATCAACATAAAGACTATCGCAAGCTTTGAACCCGAAATAACCTTCGCGACAATGCCGACGTAAGAGTTTTTCGTGCGTTCAAACCAATTATTGAAGGCGTCAAAAAATTTGCTGAAGAAATTCTTCTTGGCGTGTTCGTGCGGCTTGAGAATCATTGCACAGAGAGCGGGAGTTAAAGTCAGCGCGATAAATGCCGATAAACCCATTGAAACTGCGATTGTCAGCGCAAATTGCCGATATAATATGCCCGTCATGCCGCCCAAAAACGCTATCGGGATAAAAACTGCCGATAACACAAACGCTATCGCCACGACGGGTCCTTGAACTTCCGCCATTGCTATTTCTGTCGCCTCGACCGGATTTAATCCGCGTTCCATGTGCTGTTC
>CAJONF010000216.1 GCA_905236665.1 uncultured Selenomonadaceae bacterium
AGCATGATTCGCGGCGCGATTTTAAAAATTTTCGGTGCACGCGGAGAAATTGCAAACTTTCCGCTGGAAAATTTCACGGTTGAAACGGCTATTGTCCTCGGCGAAATTTACAGGTACAAAGGAAATTGGAAATTTAACGCGACCGGTGCAGGTTTTTCCGGCGGATTGGCGGCTCTTTGTAATAATTTTGGCATTGAAGTTAAAGATATTGCTCCGCCACCGTCTCCGCCTCAAGAATCTAAAAAAATCAACACGCGGCGTGAAAAAAATAAAAATCCGCCGCAACCTAAAAAAGTCGAACTTCGCAAGGGGCAAAAGGTTAGTTTGATTAAAAAAGGTTCCTCACTCGGCGAAATCGTTATAAATCTGAATTGGAGACAGCCTGAACAGAAAATTTCTGGATTTTTTAGCAGATTTACTAGCCACGGCATTGATTTAGATCTCGCGTGCCTATTTGAACTGCGCGACGGGACGATTGGCGCGGTGCAAGCTCTGGGGAATCATTTTGGCGAATTAAATTACCCGCCCTATATAGCTTTGGACGGCGATGACCGTACGGGAGCTATTGCGGCGGGCGAAACTATTCGTGTAAATGGGAAATTTGCCGACAAAATCCGCAGAATTTTAATTTACACGTTTATTTATGAGGGCGCGGCAAATTGGGATGAGGCAAGAGGCGTTGTTACCGTGAATTGTCCCGGCAGTCCCGAATTAATTGTAAAAATGGACGAATACGGCTCGCAGAAACGCACTTGCGCTATTGCTTTGCTTGAAAATATCGGCGGAACTTTTAGCGTGGAAAAAGTTGTGGAGTTTTTTGATGATTCGGAGCAAATGGATCGCGCTTTTGATTGGGGATTGCGCTGGACAGTCGGCAGAAAGGACTAAAGGAGTAATTGTAATATGATTTTAGATGATATAGTTTTCTCACCCTATACGGGGGGGGGGTTAGCGTATGAATTGTTGACTAGACGCCGCCTTCAATATGAAAAATGTCTTGAGCTTTATGGTTTTAAAGTCTATTCGCAAAATGATGAAGACGGTATACTCGAAGAGATTTTTAAGCGCATTGGTACAACTAATAAAATTTTTATTGAATTTGGCGTACAAAATGGGCTTGAATGTAATACGCATTATCTTTTGCACAAAGATTGGCACGGTCTTTGGATGGAAGGAAGCAAAAATTCTGTAAAGGAAATTTTAGTTCGCTTTTTCCCCGTGATAAGAACCAATCAATTAAAATGCCTCAATGCTTTTATCACAAAGGACAATATTAACGACTTGATAAATAGCGCGGGAATCGGCGGCGAAATTGATTTGCTCAGCATAGACATTGACGGCAACGACTATTACGTTTGGGAGGCTATTAATGTTGTTCAGCCACGTGTTGTCGTCATTGAATATAACGCGAAATTTCCGCCAAATCACGTCTGGAAAATGGCTTATAACGAAAAGCACGTTTGGGACGGTTCCGATTGTCAGGGCGCGTCTTTGAAAGCTTTGGAACTTTTGGGCAGAGAACTTGATTATCGCCTTGTCGGCACAAATTTAAACGGCGTCAATGCCTTTTTCGTCAAGCAAGAACTTGCAGGCGATCATTTTATCGACCCGCCGACCGCAGAGGCTTTATATAATCCCGCAAGATACAGAAAACATAATTATATCAGCGGACACCCCGCCCAATATTGTCTTCATAATCAAGTTCCAAATATCGGTATGTTGAATTATAATCCCATTGAGTTTGCTAAATGGGAAAAGGATCAAAAAAAGTAACTATTAATTTTTGAGGAGGAATTTTTTATGGCAATCAGTTTGCAAAAGGGGCAGAAAGTCGATTTGACGAAGGGTAACCCAAGTTTGAAAAAGCTTTTGATTGGTTTGGGCTGGGATGTCAACAAATACGACGGCGGCTTTGATTTTGACCTTGACGCGGCGGCTTTTTTGCTCGGTGCGAATGGAAAAGTTAATTCCGACGACGATTTTGTTTTCTATAACAATCTCAAGCACAAAAGCGGCGCGGTTGAGCACATGGGCGACAATCTCACCGGCGCGGGCGAGGGTGATGATGAAGAAATTCGCGTTGATCTCTCGAAAGTGCCCGCAAATGTCGATAAAATCGATTTTACCGTTACGATTTACGATGCCGACGCCCGTAAACAAAAATTCGGACAAGTCAGCAACGCTTATATCCGTGTCGTTGATGAAGATACCGGCAAAGAGTTAATTCGTTACGATTTGGGCGAAGATTTTTCCATTGAAACGGCTGTTGTTGTCGGCGAAATTTATCGCAATAAAGGTGAATGGAAATTTAATGCTATCGGCGCGGGCTGGAGCGGCGGACTTGCCGCGCTCGGCAAAAATTACGGCGTAAACGTGTGAATGTTAATTCGCAATGCGTAATGAAAAATTTTTCCCTCTGCAAACGCGCAGGGGGATTTTTTTAATAAAAAAAATCCGCAGTCACCGACTGCGGAAAAAATTTTTATAATTACTTCCCTTGAGCAATAAATTTTTCTTGATAGTCAAAGCATTCGTTGGCAATGTCTTTGTTCAAAATAATAAGGCAGAGCAAGTTAGGAATCGCCATTAAACCGTTCATCGTGTCAGAAAAATTCCAAACAATGTCCAAAGTTTGTGTTGCACCGATAAAAGTTATGCAACTGAAAATAAATCTGTAAGCATAAATCACGGGGCGCGCCTTAACCAGATATTCCAAAGACTTTTCGCCGTAATATTCCCAGCCCAGAATCGTCGAGTAGGCAAAAAGTGCAAGAGCAATGGAGACGATATATTTCGCGCCCTCGCCATAAACCGTAGCAAACGCCGCAATCGTCAGCGGTGCACCGGAAACGAGCTTTCCGGTTTCAGGATCTACCACGCCGAGTACGCCCGAACTTGCAATAACTAAACCGGTCAAGAAACAGATAATCATCGTGTCAAAGAAGGTTCCTGTCATGTTTACATAACCTTGCTGCGACGCGTGGTCAGTCCTAGCTGCCGCCGCCGCAATAGGTGCAGAACCTAAACCAGCTTCATTTGAAAAAACGCCGCGAGCTACGCCCCAACGCATTGCCGTTAACATACTGGCAACGATTGTTCCGCCAACACCGCCAGCCGCCGCCTCAGTCGAGAACGCCATTTGGAACATTATAGCTAAACCGCCAGGAATATTTTCAAAGTTAACGATTATAATTATCACAGTGAACAAAATATAAAAGAACGCCATGCTCGGCACGATAAAGCTTGAAACTTTGCCGATTGAATGAACACCGCGCATTAAAACTGCCAGCGAACAGACAACTAAGATCGCGCCGGTAATTTCACCCGACCAACCGAAACTAGATTCAAACGCGGAGCTTATAGAATTTGCCTGCGTCATGTTGCCTATACCAAATGACGCACAGACCGCAAAAATTGCAAAAGCTGTAGCCATAAATTTTCCGAATGCGCCGCCAATGCCGTTTTTCATGGCGTACATAGGACCGCCAGCCATTTCGCCGACAGAGTTTGTTTCACGATATTTAACGGCAAGAACCGATTCAGCATATTTTGTAGAAAGTCCAAAAGCCGCGCTTATCCACATCCAAATAATCGCGCCGGGACCACCCAAAACCATCGCCGTTGCCACGCCGACGATATTACCTGTGCCGACCGTCGCACTTAACGCCGTCATCAGCGATTGGAACGGGGACAGGTCACCTTTGTTATCCGCCTTATGCAACATTATCATTTTTATCGCGTACAAAAGATTTATCCACGGCAAAAATTTCAAGCGGATTGTTAAGAAAATGCCTGTTCCGACCAAAAACGCCAGCATTATCGGTCCCCATACAAAATCATTTACGTCGTTTAAAAGTTGCGATAAATCCATTAAGAAATTCCCTCCTGCAAAAAACAATGATAAAACTTTTCACGCGATAAATTATATTTAATTTGATATAACTTGTCAAATTTACGGGACTATTTCCCAAGCGTGTCTAAGATTTTATTTTGCCGATAATTGATTCGCCGCCGCGAACTTTGTCGCCCTTTTTAACGAGAACTTCCACATTTTCGGGCAAGACAATTTCTGTACACGAGCCGAAACGAATCAAGCCGTAAAGTTCGCCCTTTTCTAATTTGTCGTCGAGAGTGACCCAGCTGACAATGCGTCTTGCCAAAATTCCCGCGACCTGCGTCACAGTAACGCGGATTTTTTCGTTTTCAATACCGATTAAATGTCGTTCATTTTCAAAACCGACAGAATCTTTATACGCGGGACGAAATCTGCCGCAAATGTATTTCTGGATTTTAATTTCGCCGGCAATGGGACTGCGATTAACGTGAACATCAAATACCGACAAAAAAATTATAACTTTTCGGCAATGGGATTTAATAAATTCGTCGCTATCGAGTTCTACCACGTCTTGAACGGTGCCGTCGGCGGGCGAAACGATTAAATTTTCATCGGCGGGGATTTTCCGCTCAGGATTCCTAAAAAAATAAATGCAATAACAGGCGATAACTGCGGGCAAAATCGCGGCGTAGGGACTTATCACCACGCCGAAAAAAAGCGCGATAAGGAGCGCGACGCCCGCAAAATAAAATCCTTCCTTTATGATACTCAAAATATTCACGCTCCAAATAATTTTTAACTGTTAATTTTCTGCTGATGAACTTTCCAAACGAATTTCGGCAGGGCAATCAATCTTCCTGCGCGAGAAGGTTGCAATATTGCGCGGAAAAGCCATTCAAGCCGAGCTTTTTGCATCCACAGCGGCGCACGCTTTACCACGCCCGCCATAACGTCGAAAGTTCCACCCACACCGATTGACACGGGGATTTTTAATTCGTCTTTGTATTTAGCCAGCCACTTTTCCTGCTTAGGGACGCCCAATGCCGCAAGCAAAATATCTGCGCGGGATTTTTTTATCTGCGAAATAATTTCCGGCTCATCAGCAGGTTTAAAGTAGCCATTGCGCGTTCCGACGATTTTTATGCCGGGGTAAAGCGTCTCGGCTTTTAATTTTGCTTTATCGGCAATATCGGGCGCAGAACCGAATAAAAAAAATTTTATGCCCCGCGCAGGAGCAATTTTCATTAACTCTTGAACCAAATCAAATCCCGCGACGCGTTCGGGCATAAATTTTCCCAAATGCCGCGCCGCCCAAACAGTTCCTGCTCCGTCAGGCACAACTAATTCTGCCGCGTTCAAAATATTTTTCAATTCGTCGTCGTGAGTCGCCCGCAATAACATTTCCGCATTCGCCGTCGCCACGATTGACGATTTTTTTTCCGCGATTAAATTTTCCACGCGTTCGACTGCCTGCGCCATTGTCACAGCGTCAACTTTTACACCCAAAATTTCTATACGTTCATTCATCGGAAAAACTCCAAATAAAAATTTTACTTGCCCTCCGCTGGATGCAACGTCACGTTGCCGCCCAAAATTTCTACACGTTCATTCATTAAAAAGCTCCCACAAAATTCCGTCTTCCAAATCTCTGATATTATACAGCGTGTCAAGGATAAGAAAAGTTTCCTTTAAATTTTTCCGCGCGGATTTCCAACCGTCGCCGTCTGTTATCCAAACGAATTTAAAGCCGTCAATATTTTTAGACTCCTCCGCAATCATTTTGTAACTACGCGCAGTCTCATTGAGCTTGGAACCGCTGCTTGTATAAAAATTCGTC
>CAJONF010000217.1 GCA_905236665.1 uncultured Selenomonadaceae bacterium
CGCCACGACCTTTAACGTTAACGGCGACAGATACAAAATCAGCGGCTCATCTCTTGTCAAAAAATAATCTGCGCGTAAGAAAAAGCTAACTTGTCATAACGGGTGGCGATATTCCAACGATTTTTTATAACAACAGGACAGCGCGAGAGATTTTATCTTGAGCTCGATAACTTAGAAAATTTTCAAATAAAAAAGCCCCGACACATTGTCGAGGCTAATTTTTTTATTTCAAACATTTAATTGCAGTTCATCGGCGCATTCGGTCATACCCTTAATACAAAGTTCCATGAGCTTGCCGAGATCCATATCTAAATCATCTGCACCACGCTGAATAACTTCGCGGTTGCATTTGGCGGCAAAACGTTTATCTTTAAATTTTTTCTTAAGGCTTTTAACGGACATCCCCGCCATTTTTTCGGGACGCATAAGCGCATAAGCATGAACAATGCCGGTTAATTCATCCACAGCGAACAGAGATTTTTGACAATCGGTCGTCGGCTGAATATTTGCGCCGGTTAAGCCGTAGCCATGAGAAATTATTGTGTTTATATCGTCATCGGAAATTCCTTCCGGCTCCAAAAGCTCGCGGACGTGTTGGCAATGTTCGTTTGGAAATTTTTCAAAGTCAACGTCGTGCAGATAGCCGATAGCTGACCAATGCTCCTTATCTGCGCCGAAATGTTCAGCCAGTGCACCCATTGCGCCACTAACTGCCGCCGCGTGTACAAATAAATGCGGTTCGGTGGTGTGTTTGTGTAAAATTTCTTTTGCCCGTTCCAAAGTTAAATTGCTCAAAATAAAATCTCTCCTATCTTATGACGCACCGAAGAAAAAGACATTGCTGGCAGTTTGGTCGGTGAAATGGCGAAGAATTTTTCTGCCTGTAGCAGAGCACCAAGTTTCAGCGTTAGGCGGCGGCGTCTGCATAATCGTCATTGCTTCCTGCTGATTAAGCTCCATTGCTTCCATAGCCAGCTTGAGCACCAAAAGCCGAAACGCGCACGAAGTTATAATTTGTTTGTGCGCTCACTGTAGAACCAACACTTAGCAAAAAAATTGCCAGCATCATAAAAAAAATTTTCTTCATGATAGTTCACCTCGGTTGATGAAAAATTTTGCGCGTTGACAAGAACAATTTACATAGAAAAAATTTTAGCGTCAACACTTCATAAAAATTTAATTTTTTTGCGCGGCGGAACTTTATCTGCTATTATTAGCAAAAAATTTTAAGGAGCGATTTTTATGAAGGTTAGAAAAGCCGTCATACCCGCGGCAGGTTTAGGCACCAGATTTTTGCCGGCAACGAAATCTCAACCCAAAGAAATGTTGCCAATCGTAGACAAGCCGACAATCCAATACATAATCGAAGAGGCGGCGGCTGCGGGTGTGGAAGATATAATCGTCGTCACGGGGCGCAATAAACGTTCGATAGAAGATCATTTCGACCGCTCGATTGAATTGGAATTGGAACTTGAGAAAAGCGGCAAGGAACAACTTTTGCAGATGATCAAAGAAATTCCAGCTATTGCCAATATCCATTTTATCCGGCAAAAACAGCCGCTCGGTTTAGGACACGCCGTATTGACTGCCAGCCACTTTATCGGCGACGAACCGTTTGCAGTTCTTTTGGGCGATGATGTCGTCGTCTCACGTAAACCCGTCCTTCAGCAAATGGTGGAAGTTTTCGACGAGTATAAAACTTCAATTTTGGGCGTGCAGGAAGTTGCAGAAGATGTCGTTCATAAATACGGCATTGTTAACTGTAAGCACGTGGAAGGCGGCGTCTACAAAGTCAAAGATTTGGTCGAAAAGCCTAAACGTGAAGAAGCACCAAGCCGCATTGCAATTTTAGGTCGATACATTTTGACGCCGAGCATTTTTTCTTATCTAGAAACTCAGGAACCCGGCGCGGGTGGAGAAATTCAATTAACAGACGGACTTAAACGCCTGGCACAAAACGAGGCGATGTATGCTTATATTTTTAAAGGGCACCGCTACGACGTTGGCTCGAAGATAGGCTTTTTACAGGCGAACATTGAATTTGCCCTGCGCAATCCCGAAACAACCGATGATTTGAAAAATTATCTCGCCGCCTTATATGACAATATGGAGCAAATGCTTAACTATGATTAAAATTATCCAAAATAAAAATCGCGGCGGGGAAGTCGACACTTCGTCTTATTCCTTCGCCGCCACAGAAAATATCCGCAATCTGCACGAGTCATTGAGCGTTTACAATGAGACGCCGCTTATCGAGCTGAAAAATTTTAAAGGCGTTCGCTCCGTTTTTATTAAAGATGAATCGCAACGTTTTGGCTTAAAGGCGTTCAAGGGTCTGGGCAGTATCTGGGCAATTTACAAAGTTATCAGCCGCGAACTTGGCTTGAATAATCCGACGCTCGACGAAATTTTTTCACACCGCGCCGCGCTTGCCGAAATGACTTTTATAACCACAACCGACGGCAATCACGGCAAAGGAGTTAGCTGGGCGGCGGGACTTTTTGGCTGTAAATCGTTCGTGTATATGCCGCGTGGCACCGTCGAAGTCAGAGCGCAGGCGATTCGCGATGCCGGTTCAGCTACCGTTGAGATAACCGACATGAATTACGATGACTGCGTTAAGTTCACGGCACACCTTGCTGAAAAAAATCACTGGCATTTAATTCAAGACACGTCCTGGACTGGCTATGAGGAAATTCCCGCGCAGATTATGCTGGGCTATTCCACGTTGGCTTATGAGGCATTGCGGCAGATGAATTATCGGCGACCGACGCATATTTTTTTGCAAGCGGGAGTTGGTTCAATGGCGGGCGCGATTGCCGCGGTTTTCGCTGAAAATTTTAAAGATAATCCGCCGCGAATCACAATCGTTGAACCTGTGGAAGTTGCTTGCTTTTATGAAACAATGCGCATTGGCGACGGGAAAATTTACACGGCTACGGGCAATGGACAAACGATGATGGCGGGCTTGAATTGTGCTACGCCCTGTGAACTTGCCTGGAAAATTTTGCGTAAATACGCCGCTAACACAGCGATAATTTCCGATGATATTGCCGCCGTCGCGATGAAAACTTTAGCCGCGCAGAAAATTATTTCCGGTGAATCGGGCTGTGCAGGTTTTGCCGTTGCTAATGCCGCGCTGAATTCCGACGAACTGCGCCGCGCCCTTGAACTTGACGAGCAATCAACAATTTTTGTGATAAACACCGAAGGCGCGACAGATCCCGATAATTACTCTAAAATAATCGCCGAAGGTTGATGAACTAAGATAAAATTTAAAAGCGCGGGGAAAATTTCCTCGCGCTGAATTTTTCTGATTGGTGCGGTTGATGAGACTTGAACTCATACGCCTTGTGAGCACTGCCCCCTCAAAGCAGCGTGTCTGCCTATTCCAC
>CAJONF010000218.1 GCA_905236665.1 uncultured Selenomonadaceae bacterium
AAAGTTTATAATTAAATTTTCTTGTCGCCGCTGTTAAAATATACGCGATTAAAAATAAAAAATTAAAATCTAAAGGAGAAAAATTTTCCATGAAATTTTATGACCTCGAATGGCTCGCAGATAAATGTGGAACAGACAACAAATATGAAATCACCGTTAAAGTCGCGGCAGAAGCAAGGCGTGAAAGCGAAGAATCTTTCCCGATGAAAGAGAAAGACTCTCCTGCGGACGAACGTTTTATTTCTAATGTTCTGCTCGAAATTGAAGAAGATAAAAGCCCGATAAGCATAAATTACAAACCTTCGGAGACAGTTATGACCGAAGCAGAACTTTCACCTTCAAATGAATAGTTGGAAATCAGGCCGCAAAATCCTTTTAGGAATCACGGGAGGAATAGCGGCCTATAAAATTCCTGCCCTTGTTAGACTAATTAAAAAATCTGAATGTGAAGCCGAAATAATTTTGACGAACTCGGCTAAAAATTTTGTCGCGCCTATGACCCTTGAAACTCTTTCAGGGCGTCAAGTTTGGACAGACGAAAATTTTGATTTTCATATTCCTCACATAAAATTAAACGACTGGTCTGAAATTTTCGTAATTGCTCCGTGTACAGCTAACACTCTTGCGAAAATAGCCCACGGAATTGCGGATAATTTACTGACATCGGCTGCGGTCGCTGCGCATTGCCCTGTTTTAATTTTTCCTGCAATGAATGAACATATGTTTGAAAATCCTGCAACGCAGGAAAATATAAAAATTTTATCTGAGCGCGGCTTTCAAGTCATAGCTCCTGCTGAAGGTGAATTAGCCTGCGGGATTTCAGGCAAAGGCCGAATGAATGAGCCTAATGAAATAATGTTTGAAATTTTCAGAGCTTTGTCGCCTGTACGCGATTTAGTAAATAAAAATGTTTTAGTAACTACCGGGCCTACGCACGAATATATAGACCCCGTGAGATTCATTTCTAATCCAAGCTCAGGGAAAATGGGCGCGGCTATGGCGCGTGCTGCTTGGTATCGGGGAGCAAACGTCCGCGTGATTTCAGGGCCTGTTGAAATTGATTCGTACGGCTTTGAAGTTACTCACGTGAAATCAGCACTCGAAATGTTAGACGCTGTGAAAAAAAATTTACCGTGGGCCGACTATATAATCAAAGCTGCGGCGGTTGGTGATTATCGCGCTCAAAATTTTTCGCAGCAAAAAATCAAACGAGAAGGCAAAGACGCTTTAACAATCGAGCTTGAACAAAATCCTGATATTGCCGCCGAAGTCGGAAAATTAAAACGCGAGAATCAAATTCTAATCGGCTTTGCTGCAGAGACTCAAAATATCTCAGAAAACGCAAGAGAAAAATTAGCGCGGAAAAATTTGGATTTTATTTTAGCTAACGATGTCATGGCTGAAGGCTCAGGCTTTGCGGCTGACACAAACACTTTGCAATTAATTCCTCGAGACGAAAATAAACACGTAAAATTTTATTCAGGCTTAAAAGAAGACATAGCTTTTGAAATCTGGAACGATGTTTCTTTATGATATAGCTGTTCCTGAAATGTCTTTGAATAATTTGACTTATCAATGTCCCGTCGAAATTCCAACGGGCGTTAGAGTTATTGTCGAAGTTCAAAAACATTTTCACGCAGGATTTAATTTAGGAGTGTCGAAAAATAATTTATCGTCAGGCTTAAAAATAAAAAATATTGAAGGCATCATCGACGAGCGGCCTGTTATAACGCATGATTTATGGGATATGGCTTTATACGCTGGACGGGTGTGTCTTTGCGGAGCTGCGGCGGCTTTGAAAGTAATTTTGCCTCGATTTTTGATCATGGGCGACAAGTTCACAGATCCGCCAAGAAATTTTAATTTTGATTCAAGAAATTTTAGCGAAATTAATTTTTTTAATCCGTTTGACTCTGAACGGGTTAATTTTTATTTAAGTGAATTAAAAACAGGTGAACGAACTTTAATTTTATTTTCTCAAAAAACAGCAGCTGAAAATTTTTTTGCCTCTTTGCCGGAAGAATTAAAAAATCGAGCTTTACTTTGGCCGACAGTCGGCGGGAAAAAATATCGGCTCTCATGGCTTCAAACTTATGAAGGAAAATTTGATTTAGTCGTCGGTACAGCAGGAGCGATTTTCGCACCTTTAACGCCGCAAAAAATTATTATAGAGGACGAAGCAAGCAAAAATTTTATTATTCCGCCCGTCTTAAATATTTCTGCTCTGAGTTTAGCAGGACGCAGAGCGGCATTCACGGGAGCAAAATTTATCACAGGAGGCCGTCAGCCGTCGTTAAAAACTTTCATGCGTTCAAAGCCTGAAGAAAAAATTTTGCCCGAAAGAAAAAATATAATTTTCGCCGATATTTTCCACTATAAAACCCGCAAAGAAGAAGTAAAAGGCATTGAAGGCAATATTCCTTTGAC
>CAJONF010000219.1 GCA_905236665.1 uncultured Selenomonadaceae bacterium
CTCTTTTGGCAAATCCGCCGATTTTGATTTTCGACGAGGCAACTTCCGCGCTTGACTACGAATCCGAAAGAATTATCCTCAACAACATGGGCGCAATCGGTGCACAAAGGACAATGCTCATCATCGCGCACAGGTTGAGTGCAGTTCGTCGTTGCGACAAAATCATCGTCGTCGATAAAGGCGAAATCGTCGAGAGCGGCACGCATGATCAATTAATCGCGCTCGGCGGACTTTATCGTTATCTTTATGACCAGCAAGAAAGCAGAGGGTAGAGAACATGGGCAAATTTTTCAAATGGCTTATTCACGGCGAGGAACGTGAAAAAGAAACAGAATTCTTGCCGGCGATATTGGAGGTAACGGAAACGCCGCCTTCGCCTACGGGCAGACTCGTTATGTGGTCGATTTTGGCGTTACTGGTCGTCGCGTTGGTATGGTCGTTTCTCGGTCACATCAACGAAGTCGCGGTTGCGGCAGGCAAAGTTATCCCGTCCGGTCAAATCAAAACCATTCAAGTCAAGAACAAAGGCATAATCAAAGAAATCAATGTTGAGGAAGGGCAGATTGTTCAAGAAGGCGATGTTTTAGTTGTCCTTGACCCGACTACAACTTCAGCGGATTATGACAGCTTAAAAAAACGTGCCGCCTATTACAAGCTTGATATTCAGCGATTGACGGCGGAACTTACTCAGCAACCTTTTACACCGGAAGAAGACCCCGACCTTGACGCGCATGATTTGGCATCAGAAATGGCTCTTTATCAAAGCCGCACGTCTGATTATCGCACCCAACGCCAAAGCCGTCAGGACGTTATCGATCAGAGAATAGCTAAATATCAGGCAACGCAAGCGTCTTATGAAAAATATGCCGACGTGTTAGCTATTGCGCAGGAAAAGGAAGCACGTTTGCAAGAACTCAGCGAACAAAATGCAATTTCTCAATTCCAACTCCTTGAACAACAGAGCGAGACGATTGAATATGCTAAAAATGCACAGTCCGAGTTGGATTCGTTGAATAGTATTCGCGCAGAAATCGCCGAAGCTCAACAAAACCTTGCCAACGTCGATGCGGCTTATCACAAAGACATCATGACCGCGCTTGTCGAAGCTAAGAAAGAATATTATTCTGTCAGCGAGGCTATCAAAAAGGCGGAAGAAGATTCTCGTATGGCGATAATTTACGCTCCGACTTCCGGTCGTGTCTACAATCTTAACATCCACACACTCGGCGGTATCGTCACGGACGCACAACCTTTAATGCAAATCGTCCCCGAAGATGCCAAGCTTGAATTTGAAGTTTACGCAGATAACAAAGACATCGGCTTTATAAAAGTTGGACAGGAAGCGGAAGTTAAAGTCGAGACGTTTAATTTTCAAAAGTTCGGTATGTACAAGGCAGAAGTTTTGGAAATCAGCGCAGACGCCGTCAATGAACCCAGCGACGTTCAGCGCGATAAAAAATTTAAACTTATCCTTGACCCGACGAACAATGATATCAGCGTTTACGGACAGCCCGCAAAAATCGAAGTCGGTATGAATGTCAGTGCGGAAATTAAAATCAAGGAGAAACGTATTATCGACTTTTTCCTTGATCCATTTCGCCGCTACACGTCCGAAGCTTTAAGGGAGCGTTGATATGGAATCGAAAATTTCAAAAGAAAAATTCACAAAGCTTCGGGACGCAATCAGCACATTGGAAAAATTTTTCGGAATAAAAGGTTCAACGCTTGAAAAGGGAGGCGTGCTTTAAATGGCAGATAACAAACGAACTCCCGATGATAAATCTTTGGTGCCGTCTAAAGGACAATCTCTCGGCAAAATTCCGCTGAAAAAAATTCCTGCTGACCAGGCAAAAGGTAAAATCGATACAGAAGTTAAACCGCCCGAAGAAGGCGGCGTCGTCAACGGCATTGACACCGGGCTTGCCTGTCTTATCGCCATTGCAAAATATTACAACATTCCCGCAGATTATCGCCAACTTGAACGCGCTTATGTCCTGCAAGAAGGCGCAGTTGATTTCACAACGCTGGTTAGAGCCGCCCGCGATTTAAAATTAAAAGCCAGAGAATATTCCGGCTTGACAGAGGCGGACTTAGATAAACTTGTTTATCCCGTTTTAATCAAGTTGCGTTCGGGGCGGAGTGTAGTTATCACGACAATCCGCGAGGGAAATATTTACGTAATGGATCCGGTTTTCTCTCAACAACCTGTAAAAGTTGACCGCTATAAACTTTTGATGGACTGGACAGGCGAAGCAATTTTATTCACGCGCCGCTATGAACTTGCTAAAAAGTTAGAGAAATTCGGCTTTAAGTGGTTTATCCCCGTCGTATCAAAGTATATGCCGTTCCTGCGCAGTGTTTTATTTTTATCGCTCCTTTTGCAGATTTTGGGTTTAGCGTCGCCTATCTTCGTTCAAAATATTATCGATAAAGTTTTGGTGCACAGGGCGGCGGACGCGCTTGATATTTTAGTTTTAGGCATGGTTCTTTGCACGGTCTTTCAAAACTGGATGATGTGTCTGCGCGCTTACTTGTTTACAAACATTGCCAGCAAAATGGACGTGACGCTCTCTTCGCGCCTGTTTAAAAATATTACGTCGTTGCCAGTCAGCTATTTCCAAAAGTGGCAAGTCGGTGATGTTGTCTCACGTCTTGGCGAATTGGAAACATTGCGTTCATTCATGACGGGTTCAAGCTTGACGATAATTTTGGATATTGTCTTCGCGATTGTCTATTTCGGCGTCATGTTCCTTTACAGCCGTATGCTTAGTATCGTCGTACTAGTAATGATTCCGCTGTTCGTGATTCTAAATTTAATCGTTGCACCGATTTTTAAGCGCATGATTAACGACAGATTTTTAATCGGCAGTGAAAATCGCTCCTTCCTTATTGAGACGATAACGGGTATTCACACGGTTAAGGCGTCGAGCGTTGAGAACAGTTTCATTCGCCGCTATGAAGAAATGCTTGCCCGATTGGTTAAGGCGTCGTTCGATGTCGTGAACTTGGCGAATATCGCAAACTCTATCGGCACTTTCCTTTTCAGTATGTTTAACTTGGCTATCCTTTGGGTCGGTGCTTATAACGTCATGGAGGGCGAAATTACCGTCGGCGAATTGATAGCGTTCCAAATGATCGCGGGGCAATTAATCGCGCCGATTATGCGCCTTATCAATCAGTGGCAATACTTCCAACAGATTCGCGTTTCAATGGAAAGGCTAGCGGATATCATGGACGAAGACACCGAGCCGGCATTCAATCCTTCACGCACGACGCTACCGAGTTTGCGCGGAGATATCGCCCTTGAAAAATTAGCGTTCAGCTATTCCGTTGAGGGCGGCAAAGTTTTAGATAACGTCAACATAAGAATCCCCGCCGGAATGAAAGTCGGTATCGTCGGGCGTTCAGGTTCGGGAAAGTCTACGCTAACAAAACTTATTCAGCGTCTCTATTTGCCGGACACGGGACGAATTCTGATTGACGGCGTGGACATTGCACAAGTTGAACCGGCGTGGCTCCGTCGACAAATCGGCGTCGTGTTGCAGGACAGCAAACTTTTCAGCGGCACAGTTGAAGAAAATATTCGCATTGCTTGCCCGAATGCTACGCATGAAGATGTTGTTAATGCGGCTAAATTGGCGGGCGCAGATGAATTTGTTAGCCAATTCCCGCACGGCTATGAAACTTTTGTCGGCGAACGCGGTAGCCTTTTGAGCGGTGGTCAACGTCAACGCATTGCCATTGCCCGCGCTTTAATTTCCAACCCGCGCATTTTGATTTTCGACGAGGCGACTTCCGCCTTGGACTATGAATCCGAAAATATTATCATGAGCAACATTGAGCCGATTGCCCGCGGGCGTACCATGCTTATGATTGCTCACCGCCTGTCAACCGTCCGTGACTGCGACGCGATTATTGTTATCGAGAAAGGGCGCATTATTGAGGCGGGCACCCATGATGAATTGATGAAACGCAACGGCGTTTATGCCAAACTTCACCAAGCACAAATGAGTTAATGTAGGGGCTAGGAACTAGTCTAGTTCCTAGTTCCTAGTTCCTAGTTCCTAGTTCCTAAGGAGGAATTCTTACCGTGAATATTTTTATCTTGCACCCGTCTTTCCCCGCGCAATACTTAAATCTCGCGCCGTATTTGGCAAGTAACCCCGAAAACGAAGTTTACTTTCTGTCAAAGGAAAATTCTATCAACGCGCAGTTAAAAAACGTGACACTTGCTCTTTATCCCAAGCCGAACGAAAAATCCGAAGAGTGGATAAAAACTTGCGGACCTTTGCGCCCTGCTGCTGAAGCTGTTGTCGAAGGTCAAGCTGTGCTTAAAGCTATGGAGTGGCTCGCTAAAGAACGCAACGTTAAACCCGACGTGATCATCGGTCACACAGGCTGGGGCTCAACGCTTTATTGCAAAGATATGTATCCTAAAGTCCCGATTCTCGGTTATTTCGAGTGGTATTATCTGGTTGAAGATAGCGATTGTTATTGGTGGCCAGACGAAATTCCGCAGATGGGCAATCGCATTTCAATTCGCACGCGCAATGCTCACCACTTGATGAATTTGGAACTTTGCGACGCGGGCATTGCTCCGACTAAGTGGCAGTATTCCCAATTCCCCGAAGAGTATAAGCCGAAAATCAAGATTATTCATGAAGGCATTGATACGAAATTTTGCTCGCCAGATCCCAGC
>CAJONF010000220.1 GCA_905236665.1 uncultured Selenomonadaceae bacterium
GCAAGAAGATAAAGAAGGAGTCTTCGACGCGCTGGACACCGTGAAATTTTCGCTGGCAGTTTTTGCGCAGATTGTCGCGGGCATGAAAATTCGTAAAGAAAATATGCGTCGCGCCGTCGAAGAAGATTTTTCTAACGCCACAGACCTTGCCGACTATCTTGTCAAAAAAAATCTGCCGTTTCGTCAAGCTCATGAAGTCGCAGGCAAAGTTGTTCATGCTTGCATTGAAAAAAATATTTACCTTAAAGATTTGTCGCTCGATGAATTTAAAAAATTTTCACCGCTATTCGATGCCGATATTCACGACGCGATTAAGCCGGAAACTTGCGTGGCGGCTAGAAATTCTCAAGGTGGCACTTCGCCGCAACAAATTAAAATTCAAATCGACGCGGCGCGAGCTTGGTTAAAATCAGTTCAAAAATAAAAAAAAAATTAACCTGTCGAAAAGATCGGCAGGTTTTTTTATTGGAAAAATTTTTCAGCCGGGCGGCCAAGTCATTTTTCTGCCGCCGAGCAAGTGAACGTGCAAATGCGGGACGCTTTGTCCGCCGTCGGAGCCGGTGTTCATCACCAGACGAAAACCTGCGTCGGTGAGCTTGAGTTGTGCGGCGAGTTTGGGAACTACGTCAACGAAAATATGCGCGGCAAGTTCTTTGTCTTCCACTTGAAAATGTGCAACGCTCTGCACGTGTTTTTTAGGGACAATCAACACGTGCACCGGTGCTTTCGGCGATAAATCCTTAAAGGCAATGACGCTCTCATCCTCGTAAATTATTTGCGCGGGAATGTCGCCTTGAGCAATTTTGCAGAAAACGCAACTAGTCATCTTGAAATCCTCCCCATGCCTAAAGGCAGTTAGAATTACACTTTTTTACGTGGTAGTCATCCACAACTGAAATATATCTTTCAGGATTTACAAAGTCAAGCGGCGATTCATAGGGATATTTTCGCCGATTTTTGGATAAAAATTAGCCAACGCGATTATACTTGCAAACACGATACCAGGTCAAATTAATTCTTTGGATTTGGTCTTGTAAAAATCTTCAAAGATTTTTAGGACTTCGTGCTGAATTTCTGTGCTATCGCCTTCGTGAAGAATTTCGATAAATCCCCAGCGGTCGAGTAGCACCGACGCGATATGCCCAATCGTTTCTAGAGTGAATTCGTCGGCGTCAAGCGGAGCAAGCAATACAATCGCCGTGCGGACAATTTCGCCGTCGTCGGGATAAATAAAACCGTCGCCGAGCTGAAGGATACCAAATGCCGGAGCTTTAACCGCCGCGCTTTTGCAGTGCAATAAAATCATATGCCGCCCGACAATCAACGTGGAGCCTTTATCTTCGCGCATAAGCAATGATTTAGAAATTTCTGCGCGGCTGATATCGTCCTTGGCAGCAAATTTTC
The DNA here is from genome assembly GCA_905236665.1 of uncultured Selenomonadaceae bacterium. GTDB lineage: Bacteria > Bacillota > Negativicutes > Selenomonadales > Selenomonadaceae > Quinella. Next base: position 1,405 of record CAJONF010000220.1, read on the forward strand.
CCGCCAATTCGCAAGCGTCGTTGATGTTGGAAATATTTTCGCGGACAAAAAAATAATTCGTCATAAGTTCGATAATCGCCCGCCCGTAAGCAGAAATTTTCGTCAAAGCTTCCAGGAACGGCGGTCGCGGCTCAATTTCTTCAGCACTGCCTAAAAATTCTTTGTTCTGCCGAGAAAGCTCCATATCAATTTTTTTCTTGTCGTCTTCAATCAAAGCCGCACTTACTACCAAAACTCGGCAATCAGCGCGGGAGATGGGCACGGTCGAAATTACAAAGTCAAAATCTTTTGCGGCGATATATTCGGGCGTTATCTCAAGAATCGGCACTTCATCGACGATTTTTAGCGTGGGGAAATTTGCGCGAAGTCTGCTTGCCAAAAGCCGCGAAGTTCCCATGCCCGTGGGACAAGCTACAACCACTCTGTGCACGGCGTGTAAAAATTTTTCGCTGTCAGAAAGAGCCGCGCCTAAATGCATAGCGATATAAGCAATTTCCGCATCGGGTAAAGTTTCGCCAATTTCCGCTTCCACTTCAACGACGCATTTTTTTGTTAACGTCATCAGTTCGGGATAATGTTTTTGAATTTCGTTAAGCAAGGGATTGCGAATATCCATGTGCATTTTCAGTCGTCTAATCGTCGGGGCAAGATGATTGACCAGACCGGCAAGCAAATTTTGATTTTTATCAATGTCGCGACCGGTGATTTTTGCCGCACGTTTCATAATCTGCCGCGCCAATGTGACAAGCCGGAAATTATCCATCATAGAAATTTTTCCTAAGCTCGCTGAAGAGTAGCGGCTTCGCGCTCCGAGTATGTGCATGGTTATGTAGCAAATTTCGCTTTCAGGCACGACGAGTTTTATCGCCGCAGAAATTTTTTCCGCAAGTTTTTTTGCCGCTAAAAATTCTCTGGTGTCTTTAAGTTTCAAGCAAGTTTGTTCGTCTATTGAAATTGCCTCGTGATTTTTTATTCGGCGCACGGCAAGTGACAGGTGAACTATCAGCCCGATAAATGCATTGTCCGAAAGTTTATAGCCTAAATCTTCCTCTGTCACGCGTATCATTTGTTCCAATCGCCGCCACTCGCCCGCATCGATAAGTTCCAGTAAAAATTTTGATACCTGCGTTATCGGCGCGTCGCCCTCGTCCGGCAAATTGTCCTGCATTAAATTTAAAAGCCGCTCTTCGCCGACGTGTTCATAAATGTAGCGAACGATTGCCCGCCTCAAATCGCGCTCATCGCCTAAAAGACTGACGCCCAATCCCGGTTTACGCAAAAGTTTTAAGCCTTGCTCGCGAAACCACGGCTCCAACTTGTCCAAATCATTGCTTATCGTCGAATCCGTCACGTGCACCGCGCTTGACAGTGCAAAAAGTTTTATCGGCTCGCGGCTTGAAAGAAGTTTGCTGATTATGATTGAGCGTCGCTCACTGGGCGTGTATTCTTTTTTTTCATCCGTCTGCAAACGTTTTAACAAGGCGTAACGCTTTACTTCACTGGCGATAACAAGAAGTCCTGCGCCGGATTTTTTTTCCAGTTGCAAGCCCACATGATTTAAAATTTCCTCGACTTTGGGCAGTTGCCGCGAAATCGTCTTCGCGCTAACGGATAACCTCTCCGCTATATATGCTGTTGTTTGAAATGTATTTTCCTTCAAAAGCAACTTTAAGATTTCGCGTGTCCTTTGATCCATAAAATCAGCTCCTCAACAGATTCGCGGCACAAGTTCACCGGCGGGCATATCGACAATTCTAATCGCGCCCAAAGGAGTTTTTAAACCGACTTTGCCCGCAGAACTTTTTACAACCTCGCCGATTTGCGCCGCGTTTTGACCGTAAATATTTTTTCTCATGACGGATAAAATTTTTTCGCTTGAATCGGCGGGCACTACCGCGATAATTTTCCCTTCGTTAGCAAGTTCCAGCACGTCAAAGCCAAGAATATCGCAAACCCCGCGCACCTCTTCGCGCACGGGGATTTTTTCTTCATCAATTAAAATGCCAATATTCGCCGCCTGTGCAATTTCATTCAGCACCGCCGCAACTCCGCCGCGAGTAGCGTCGCGTAGCATGGCAATTTTCGGTTCGACGGCAAGCATTTCTTGAATCATTTTGTTCAGCGGTGCACAGTCCGATTGAATATTTTCCGGCAATTCCAAACCATGACGACCGGCAAGAATCGCCGTAGCGTGATCGCCGATTGTGCCGGAAATTAAAATTTTCATGCCCGCGCAGATTTTTTTAGCTGAGATGTCAACACCGTCAATCAGTTCACCTACACCCGCCGTATTTATAAAAATTCCGTCCGCTTGCCCACGCCCGACAACTTTTGTATCTCCCGTGACAATTTTAACGCCAGCCTCATCAGCCGCAATCGCCATTGACCCAACAATTTTTTTCAGCGCGTCGAAATCAAAACCTTCCTCCAGAATCACGCCGACAGAAATATATTTCGGTACCGCGCCCGTAACTGCCAAATCATTGACCGTGCCGCAGATACTAAGCTTACCGATATTGCCGCCACGAAAAAAAATCGGACGAACAACATAGCTATCCGTCGTCATCGCCAATTTGCCAATCTTCGCGCCGTCGTGCAGTTCGTGTAAAATTTCGTTGTCAAAGGCTGGCAAAATTATTTCGTGCAAAAGTTGAGCACTCAATTTGCCGCCCGCGCCGTGCGCCATTAAAACTTTTCTGCTCATAAAATTTTCTCCATTAAAATTTAAAATTCGCGCCGCCGTATTTGAACCACGCCGCACAAACACCTTCTACAGAAACCATGCAAGGACCAATAGCGTGGAGCGGCTTACACGCCTTACCGAAAAGTGGACACGCCGTCGGATTAATTATCCCGCGCAAAACTTCGCCGCAACGACACACGGTTTTCTTTATAGGTGATTCAATTTCTATCGGCTCGACGCGCTCAATATCAAAGTCCGCGAATTCATCACGCATTTTTAAACCGGACGCAGGAATTTTACCCATTCCGCGCCACTGAACATCTGCGACCTCGTAAACCTGCGCGAGAATTTTTTGTGCCGCGATATTTCCTTCAGCCTTGACAACAGCGCGATAATCATTTGAAATTTCAGCGCGCCCGCCGTCAATTTGTTCAAGCAAACTAGCCAGCGCAGTCAAAATTTCGTCCGCCTCAAAACCGGCAATCGCGCCCGGGATTTTAAATTCTTCCGCCAAAAAATTAAAAGCGTTCGCGCCAATGACAACCGCTACATGACCAGGCAATAAAAATCCGTCGACTTTAACTGCCGCGTCATCAAGCAACATTTTCAATGCAGGTGGAACTAATTTTTGCGCCGAGAGCATGAATAAATTTTTTATGCCCTGCGCCCGTGCCGCTAAAACCGTCGCCGCCTGGGTAGGTGCAGTCGTCTCGAAACCGACTGCCAAAAAAATTATTCTCTTCCGCAAATTTTCTTTTGCCAACGCTATGCAATCCAGCGGCGAATAGACAATCCGAACGTCCGCGCCCTGTGCAGAGATTGTTGCCAAATTTGAACGCGAGCCAGGGACTTTAAGCATATCGCCGAACGTCGCCACGATAAAATTTTTTTGTTGAGCGTAAGCAATAGCCTTGTCAATGTAATCGTCATTCGTGACACAGACTGGGCAACCAGGACCGGAAACTAATTCGACATTTTCCGGCAAAATCTGCCGAATACCCGAACGAAAAATCGCCACGGTGTGTGTACCGCAGACTTCCATTAGCCGCAAATTTTTTTTACCATTCGCCAGCCGTGAAATTTTTTTGACAAGTTTAAGAGTGTCCGCCATTGTCAAACCTCCTCTTATTAGCACATATATTCTAATCTCAAAAAAAAATTATTCAATACGCGGTTCAGACGCGCAGGCAGGAATTTTTTTAGGCGTGTAGAAATTTTTCAAAAAATATTTTGGGAGTTGAAAATTAATGGATAAAGAGCAACTTGCAAAACTGATTGCGGATAAAATTGATGCGGCATTGAAGTCGGGCGAACATCCAAAAAAATTTTTCGTCACGGAAAACGGGCGCGGTGTCGTTGACGGCGGAGATCTTTATAACGCGGTGCTCAAAGACGTTTTGAGCGTCATGCAGGTCGCGCTGGTCGAAATTCTTCAAGAGGCGATACCGGTTGCCGCGCCAGCAAAGGTTCCAGAAAAACCCGCGAAGCTAAAAAAATAA
>CAJONF010000221.1 GCA_905236665.1 uncultured Selenomonadaceae bacterium
CGTCTATGTCGGGATACCATTTTGCAAGACGCGCTGCCTATATTGTTCGTTTCCGTCGTTTATTTTGCCGAATGAAGAAAAAATTTCAGAGTTTATGAGCGTTTTGACGCGAGATATTGATTCCGTAGCGGAAAAGATTAAAGATTACGGGCTAAAAGTGCAGACTATTTACATAGGCGGGGGCACACCCAGTGCTTTACCGGAAAAATTTTTCGCGGAAATGCTGGAAAAGGTTTATAACAGCTTTTACGGCGAAAAAACGGTGGAATTTACGGTAGAATGTGGGCGTCCGGATACAATAACAGCTGAAAAAATTTCTGCAATGAAAAAATTCCGCGTAAATCGAGTAAGTGTAAATCCGCAGACGATGAATCAGGAAACACTTGATAAAATCGGGCGAAAACACACGGTTGAAGATGTAAAAAGAGCATTTAACGAACTTCGAGCGGAAAAAAATTGGAAAATCAACATGGATTTGATAATTGGACTGCCTGGCGAGGGGTTTTTCGACTTTAAAAACACGTTGGAGCAAATTTTAGTGCTTTCGCCGGACGATATAACGATACATTCGCTGGCGATTAAGCGCGGGTCGAAAATTCAAATGCTTTTGGCGGACGAAATGCGCAAAATAGAAGATTTTGACTTGCCGAGCGATGAAGAAGTACGGAAAATGTCGGAATATGCGACAAAAACTTTGCGCGGAGCGAAATTTTCACCATATTATTTATATCGGCAAGGATATATGAGCGGACAAATAGAAAATGTCGGTTGGAGTCGGTTTGGAGCGGAAGGGATTTACAATATACAGATAATGAGCGAGCGGCAGATAATTTTAGGGGTTGGATCAGCGGCATCGACGAAAATTCCCGATAAAAATGCAAAAAAAATTTTAACGGCGTTCAATGCAAAGGATTTAACGACGTATTTGCGTGACATTGATAAATATATTGAGCGGCGCAAAGAAATTTTATCTTTAATCGCTGAAGGAGGGGAAATTTAAATGGCATATGTGACAAGGGACGATATGATTGACGTATTTCGCGACACGGAAGAATTTTACAGCACAGATGAAAATTTAAAGCGAGCAATCAGCGATTCGATAAAAGGCACGGTTTATTACAGCGCGGAAAATTATCCACCATTGCCTAAACGCAAATTTAAGAAAACGACAATTTCAGTAGTTAGACGGCGGACGCTTGATTCGGCTGTAGCAATGCAGAGGCGGCATTTGGAATTAAAAATAGCTGTGCATAACTTTGCTTCGGCGACAATCCCCGGCGGCGGAGTAAAACACGGCTCACGGGCGCAGGAAGAGGCGATTTGCCGTTGTTCGACGCTTTATCCCGTGCTAAACACTGAAGAAAACTGGAAAAATTTTTACAACGTCAATCGCAAACGCGCCGATGCCCTTCACGACGATTCTTGCATATACACGCCCGAAATTGTCGTCTGCAAAAGCGATATTGATCGTCCTGCGCGTCTGCCGCGTGATAAATGGGAATTGATAGACGTGATAACAATAGCTGCGCCGAATTTAAAGGAACATCCAAACAACATTTATAATCCTGGGCACGATAAACCTGCAAAAATCACCGATGAAGAACTTTTTGCATTGCACGAAAAAAGATTGCGGCATATGTTCACGGTTGCGGCTCACCACGGCGCAGATATTTTTGTTACAGGAGCATTTGGTTGCGGCGCATTTCAAAACAATCCCGAAATCGTTGCACAAGCCTACAAAAAAATTCTGCCGGAGTTCGACGGCTATTTTAAAGAAATTGTTTTTGCGATTTACTGCCGTTCTAGCGATATAATTAATTTTGAGACTTTCAAAAGAATTTTAGACAAAACTAAAACTTAAAACTGAAATTTTTTTTATAACGAGAGGTTTTAATATGAAAAAATTTTTAATCGGCGCGTTTATGGCAGTCGTTTTTATGAGTTTTAACGCATTCACAAAGGAAAATATTTGTTGTCGCGGCTATTGCTACCAGAACTGTGACGAACAGAGCGGCGAATATTGCGGACGTTACGGTTGCAATCGCTAAAAATTTTATATACTCAACAAAAAAGCCGTTCCAATTCGGAGCGGCTTTAATTTTTTTTATGCAAGCGTCGCATTAAATTTTTCTATTAATTTTATCGGTTTATATGATTCTTTAGCCTGCCTAAGACCGTCAATGCCCATATCCTCTTCGCGATTTATATAAGTCATGTTCGACCATTCATGCGCCACGAAATTTTGATTAATCGCTACGTAAATCCCGCGGATTGATGAATCTGCCTTCTCGACGTGAATAACTGCGGTATCCGAATTTAATTTCTCGCCAAATGTGAACGCTACAACCCGATTTTCAAGCAAAATTGCTCCTCCGCGCAGATTAAAGGCGTCGAAGTGGTCAAAAATCTCGTGAATCGCGGCTCGCTCGTATCCTATGAACGGATCGTCAGGATTTGCGCGTTTATGTTCTTTATACCACAAATTCAGCTCTTCGCGACACTTCGGAATAATTTTTTCGGTTATCGGCAGATATTTTGCGTCGGGATAATCCTTTTTAAACGCATTAAGATGATTTTTCTTGCCGTGAAACTTTCTGCCCGATAAATTTATCAAATCCTGCGCCAAGTAGACATAATCGAAGTTATCGCGCTCGGCAGTGATGTTAAATTTCGCGTTTGGATACTTTTCCAGCTCGTCAGCAAAGATTTTCTCAACTACGACGAACATAAACTTCTTTTCACCGCAATTTTCCTGCGCGATTTGCAAAATTTTTGTTATCGCGTCCTGCATTTTATCCTGCGCACCTATTGGTTGCCACGCCGCAAAAATTTCTTCATTGCTTGAGAAAATATAAAGTACGTCATCTTCAACCGCCCATTGTAAGTTCAACATATCGCGCCACATGAATAAATTTGTGAACGTGTATTCGGCATTTTCACAGTAACGTGACCCAAAATACTTATCGAAAACTTCCTTGTCCACACACTTCAATTTTTTTAAATTAATTTTGTCCACTCTCCTTGAATAGCAATTCCGCAAGATGAAAAGCCGTCTTACCGCCCAACTTTAATCCGCGAACGCAATAATGGCAATACGCAACCACTTTTTCCGTCCGAATTTGCCCGCAATGTTCTTCCATGAGCAATTTTTTTTTGCTCCGGTGTGTGTTCGCGGAATAATCCTTGTGCGCCATATAAAAATCTGCGTGGAGCCAATTTCGGATTGCGCGGCGGCTGTGGTTGGTATAATGAATAGCCGCAGAACTTAGTTTGCTCGTGATTTTCCGGCAACTCGACGATTTTAAAGTTCATTCGCCGTAAAATTTCGCGTACCGCCTCTTGTTCAGCTGAATTTTCTTTCTGCCGCCAAAATCTCGGTATTTAAAGCTTTTATCCGCCAAAATATATTCCCAAAGCGATTCGCGCATAATTTCCGGGTGACGCTCCTCAAATATCGCCGCGCAGTTATGACAAAGCGAAATCATCGTTGAACCGGGCGGATATTTTTCAAAATGTTTAATCGCTCGCCATTCTTCGCGATAATTTTCCGGCATTCGCTCTTCAAATTCCGTGACTTTGTACTTGTCAACGCAACAACGGATTATCGGCACTTTTCCGCGCATATATTCGCAAATTTTCTTGCTGAGCGCGGGATATTCTTCCGTAAATACGCAACTTGCCACGTAAAATTTCTGCTTCAAATAAAACTCACTTCCTAAATTAATTTTCTGATGTCGTCAACGAAATCTTTGTCAAAAGTTATTAAATGCCACAGCTCACGAATTTTGAAATGAGATAATGTTCCTCTGTCTGCTTGACTTAATTGTTTCCAACGCTCCCGCAACGTTCGCTTGCAACTTATGCCTACAATCCAGCCGTCTTTGCACTTAAACCACTTATCAACCTCAATATCTTGGTCGAAATGA
>CAJONF010000222.1 GCA_905236665.1 uncultured Selenomonadaceae bacterium
GGTTATTATGCTAGCATAGTGACAGATCCGGAAGGTAACGAAATTGAAATTCTTGCGGGCGATATTATTTAATGCGAAGGAGGAAGACGGAGTGCTTCTGAAAGCGGATAAAAATAAATTGCGCCAGAAGAGACATTTGCGGGTACGCAATCGCGTGGCAGGCACAGCTGAGCGTCCGCGGTTGAATGTGTTCCGCAGTCTGGCTCATATCTATGCACAAGTAATAGACGACGAAAAAGGTATGACGCTTGCGGCGGCCAGTTCGCTGGATAAAGATTTTGCCGGTTTTGGCGGAAATATTGAGGCGGCAAAAAAAGTCGGCGCGGCCATTGCCAAAAAAGCTATAGAAAAAGGTATTAGCGAGGTCGTCTTTGATCGCGGCGGTTATATTTATCATGGTCGCGTTAAAGCATTGGCAGAGTCGGCACGCGAAAACGGCCTGAAATTTTAGTTAGGAGGGAGGAGTGAGGTAGTTGGAAAAATTCCTAACTCATGACTCCTATTCCTAACTGATGAAAGGGAGGTAAAATAATGCCCCGAAATGAGATAGAAACTCCGGAATTTGAGGAGAAAGTAGTATTTATAAATCGCGTGGCAAAAGTCGTGAAAGGCGGTCGCAGATTTTCATTCAGCGCACTGGTTGTAGTTGGCAATCGCAATGGCAAAGTCGGCGTGGGATTGGGCAAGGCGGCGGAAGTACCAGAAGCGATAAGAAAAGGCGTAGATGATGCTAAAAAGAATTTGATTGAGGTTGCTCTTAAAGAACGTTCCATACCGCATGGCGTGCTAGGAGTATTTGGAGCCGGAAGAGTAATGTTGCGCCCTGCGTCCAAAGGTACCGGCGTTATCGCGGGCGGTCCTGCGCGTGCAGTGCTTGAATTAGCTGGCGTTCACGATATCTTGACAAAATCGCTTGGCTCGTCTAATCCAAACAATATGGTGCGGGCGACATTGGAAGGCTTGAAAATGTTAAAGCGCGCCGAGGTCGTAGCACAAATGCGCGGCAAGACAGTAGCCGAATTGTTTAGGGAGGTCTGAGCAATGGCGAAATTGAAAGTTACACTGGTAAGAAGCCTGATCAGCCGTCCGGAAACTCAGCGTAAAACGATTCAGTCGCTGGGTCTGCACAAGATGAATTCTGTTTCGATATTACCCGATACACCTTCAATCCGCGGTCAAGTGAAAAAAGTCGAACACCTGGTGAAAGTAGAGGAGGTGAGCGACGAATGAAGATGAACGAATTAAAACCGGCGGCAGGAGCTCGCAAGGATAATACCCGCATAGGACGCGGAACGGGTTCGGGTTGTGGCAAAACAAGCGGTCGTGGTCACAAAGGACAGAAGGCACGCTCCGGCGGCGGCGTTCGTCCGGGTTTTGAAGGTGGACAAATGCCGATTTATCGGCGGTTGCCCAAACGTGGCTTTAAAAATATCTGGCGGCGCAATTATGCCGAGGTGAATATCGAAACGCTCAATGTGTTTGATGACGATATGACTGTTGACGCGGTAGCACTGGTGGAAATGGGCATCTTGAAAAACGTATTGGACGGCGTAAGAATTCTGGGTAATGGCGAATTGAAAAAGAAATTGAACGTCAAAGCGCAGGGCTTCACCAAAACCGCTATCCAAAAGATAGAGGCAACGGGCGGCACGACTGAGGTAATTTAAAGTGTCCGGTCTGACAAATATTTTTAAGATACCGGAGCTAAGACAGCGAATAATATTTACACTGGTAATGTTCGCGGTATTTCGCGCAGGTACGCATATTCCGGTACCGGGTGTTGATCCCACAGCCATTGAAAGGCTATTTAATAACGGGAGCTTGTTTGGCTTATTAGATTTATTTTCCGGCGGCGCATTTAGCAAATTTAGTATCTTCGCCATGAGCATAACGCCCTATATCAACGCGGCGATTATTATGCAACTGTTGACGGTGGTAGTGCCAACTTTGGAGCAATGGTCAAAAGAAGGCGCGGAAGGTCACAAAAAAACTACGGCAGTAACGCGGAAATTGACAGTTGTGTTAGCGTTCGCGCAGGCGGTCGGCATGAGTATCGGCTTAAAAGCGGCGGTCTTGAATCCAAATCCGGTAAATATCTTAATCATCGCGATAACATTAACGGCGGGTACGACGCTTTTGATGTGGATAGGCGAACAAATCACTGCGCAAGGCGTTGGCAACGGAATCTCGTTAATAATCTTCGCGGGAATTGTGGCGGCATTGCCGAAAAATTTAGCGACGATCTATCAATACGTTCAAGCGGGCACGATAAATTATTTCAGCGTGGTATTATTCGCGCTGATAGCGTTGGCAATGATAGTGTTCGTCATCTATGTTGAGGCGGCTGCGCGGCGAATCCCGATAACCTATGCAAAACGCGTGGTTGGAGCGCGGGCATATGGCGGACATAGTAGCCATCTACCGTTGAAAGTAAATCCGGCGGGCGTCATACCAATAATCTTCGCGTCAAGCGTGCTGATGTTCCCAATCACGGTCGTGCAGTTCATCGACAATCCGAGCATTCAGAAATTGGCGGCGCATCTGCAATGGGGCACGCCGCTACAAACGCTGTTATATGTCCTGCTGATAATCTTCTTTACATATTTTTACACGGCGGTCACGGTGAAAATCCCGGATATGGCGGACAATCTAAAAAAATATGGAGCGTTTGTTCCTGGAATCAGACCTGGTCAACCGACAGCAGATTATATCGACTTCGTGTTGACGCGCCTGGTAACGGCGGGTTCGGTTTATTTAGCGTTTATCGCGGTGCTACCGAATTTGATAGGCGGAGCGACGCATATTCAGGGCGTTTATTTCGGCGGAACGGCGTTATTAATCGTGGTGAGCGTGGCTCTGCACACAATGAAACAAATCGAAGCAATGGTCGTGATGCGCCACTACGAAGGCTTTATGCGCTAAAGGGAGAGAAAAATGCAGTTAATATTAATGGGCGCGCCTGGAGCCGGCAAAGGTACTCAGGCGGCAAAATTGGTAAAAAAATACGGTATACCGCAGATCTCGACGGGCGATATGTTCCGTGCAGCAGTCAAAGAAGGTACAGAACTTGGCAAGGCGGCAAAAGCTTGCATGGACGCAGGGAAATTGGTACCGGACGAAGTGACAATCGGTATAGTTCGCCAGCGGCTGGCTAAGGAAGACTGCCAAAAAGGATTTATTCTTGACGGTTTCCCGCGCACAGTCGAACAGGCAGACGCCCTTGAAAAAATTCTCGACGAACTCGGCAAGAAAATTACTTGTGTGTTGAATATAAACGTACCAAGCGAATATTTGATAGAGCGAGCTGTCGGACGGAGAATTTGCAAAAAATGCGGCTCAACCTACCACGTGAAATTTAATCCGCCAAAAGGCGATGTGTGTGATAATTGCGGCGGAGAATTATATCAACGCGCCGATGACAACGAAAACACAATGAAAAATCGACTCAATGCATATGAGGCATCCACGCGCCCGCTGATTGATTATTACAAAAAGGCAGGAATATACAAGGAAGTAGACGGTCGGCAGGAAATAACAAAAGTCACCGAAGATTTGATTAACGTCTTGACCTCGGTGAACGAATAAACCGGAGGTATAATCATGTCAAAGCAAGACGTTATCGAAGTGGAAGGAAAGGTGCTTGAAGCCCTGCCCAATGCAATGTTTCAAGTGGAATTGGAAAACGGGCACAAAGTTTTGGCGCACGTTTCCGGAAAAATCCGCATGAACTTTATCCGCATTCTGCCCGGCGACAAAGTGACGGTGGAATTAACGCCCTATGATCTTTCGCGTGGCAGGATTACTTATCGTTTTAAGTAAAAAGTTGTGGACATCAATCAAAAAACGTGATACATTATCGAATCGTTTAGGAGGCGGCATTATGAAAGTTAGACCGTCAGTAAAAAAAATGTGTGACAAATGCAAAATCATCAAGCGCAAAGGGCGCGTTATGGTTATTTGCGAAAATCCCAAGCACAAACAGCGTCAAGGTTGAGGAGGTGAAAAATTTATGGCACGTATAGCTGGTGTAGATTTGCCACGTGACAAGAGAATCGAATACGCGTTGACGTA
>CAJONF010000223.1 GCA_905236665.1 uncultured Selenomonadaceae bacterium
AAAAAAAATTCCGCTGGGCATTTGCACGAATAAGCAACACTTCGCGGCGATTGAGATTGCGGAAAAAATTCTTGCGCCGATAAAATTTCTGGCGGTCAGCGGCGATGAACCTAATCAGCCACGCAAACCCGATCCGACTCGCGCTCTTGCCATTGCCGAAAAATTTTCTGTCAAACCGGAAGACGTTGCCTATTTTGGGGACACGGCGATTGATATTCAGACCGCCCGCAACGCAGGATTTTTGCCTGTAGGTGTGACGTGGGGATTTCGTTCACGCAGTGAGCTTGTCGATAATGGCGCAAAAATTATTGTCGACCACCCGAAAGAAATTTTGGAGCAAATCCATTTCGCTTAATTTGACATTGCAACTTTCATTTGCTATAACGGGCTTTGAACTTTATTAAGGAGGTAGCACGTTTGAAATATCAAGAATTAGTTTTCGCTCTGCAAAAATTTTGGGCGGACAAGGGTTGTATTTTGGCAGAACCTTACGACGTAGAAAAAGGCGCGGGCACAATGAATCCGTTTACATTTTTGCGCGTATTGGGACCGGAGCCGTGGAATGTTGCCTACACGGAGCCTTCGCGCAGACCGGCGGACGGTCGCTATGGTGACAATCCCAACCGTCTTTATCAGCATCATCAACTGCAACTGATTATGAAACCTTCGCCCGATAATATTCAGGAACTTTACCTTGAGAGTCTCGCGGCGATTGGCATTGAAGCTGAAAAACATGATATACGCTTTGTTGAGGACAACTGGGAATCACCGACGCTCGGAGCTTGGGGGCTTGGCTGGGAAGTTTGGTTGGACGGCATGGAAATTACGCAGTTCACGTATTTTCAGCAGGTCGGTAGCCAAGACGTTAAGCCTGTCGCTGTGGAAATAACTTACGGGCTTGAGCGGCTGGCGATGTATATTCAGGGCGTGGAAAATGTTTATGACGTGGAGTGGGCGGACGGCGTAACCTATGGCGATGTTTTTCACCAGAACGAATTTGAGCAATCAAGTTACGCCTTTGATTTGAGCGACGAAAATTTATTGTTCGACTTGTTCGAGAAATATGAGGCGGAGGCAGTTCGGATTATCAAGCTGGGCTATGTGCACCCCGCCTATGATTATGTTTTGAAATGTTCACACACGTTCAATCTTTTGGACGCCCGCGGGGCTATCAGTGTAAGTGAACGGACTGCATTTATCGGTCGTGTTAGGAAGTTGGCTCGTATGTGCGCAGAAGTTTATCTTAAACAGCGCGAAAAGCTCGGCTATCCACTCTTGAAAAAATCTGCGGAGGTGAGCGCGTAATGGACAAAAAAATTTTACTCCTTGAAATCGGCACAGAAGAAATCCCAGCGCACGCCATGCCCGCCATTTTAAATCAGCTCAAAACGCTGGCAGAAAAATCTTTGACGGATTCGCGCATAAATTTTGGAAAAGTTCAAACGCTCGGCACCCCGCGCAGATTGTCATTGCTCGTTGAAGACGTTGCACCGACTCAAGCCGATATTCAAGAGGAAAAGCGCGGAGCTTCTGCAAAGATAGCTTTTGACGCGGACGGCAAACCTACAAAAGCGGCGATTGGCTTTGCAAAGAAAAATAAAATTCGCCCTGAAGATTTAATCACCCGCGACGGTTATATTTACGCCGTGATTCGCGAACAAGGTAAACCTTCCGCAGAAATTTTTAAAACTCTCCTGCCGAAAATTATTTGCGATTTGAATTTCCCTAACAATATGCGTTGGGGCAACCTTGATTTTAAATTTATCCGCCCGCTCAGATGGATTGTTGCTCTGTTCGGCGAAGAAATTATCCCGTTTGAAGTTGCCAACGTCTCAAGCGGCAGAATTTCACGCGGACACAGATTTTTAAGCGCGGGCGATTTTGAAATTGCCACGGCGGCTGATTATATTGACGACTGCGCGAAAAATTTTGTCATTGTTGACCAAAATAAACGCCGCGAAATGATTGTTAAGCAGATTAACGAAGTCGCCGCAAATAAAAATGGCGTCGCCGAAATTACCGACGACCTTTTGGAAGAAGTTCTTTACCTTGTCGAATATCCTACTGCGCTTGCCGGCTCATTTGAGGAAAAATATTTACAGTTGCCAGCCGAAGCCGTGATAACGCCCATGCGCGATCACCAACGCTATTTCCCAGTGAAAACTGCTGACGGAAAACTTTTGCCGTTGTTCATCACTATTCGCAATGGCGGCAAGGATTATCTTGATATCGTGCAACACGGCAACGAACGCGTTTTGAAAGCTAGACTTGAGGACGCGCAGTTTTTCTTCAACGAGGACAGGAAAACATCTCTGGCTGCTCATCGCGAAAAATTAAAAACTGTCGTCTTCCAAGAAGGTCTCGGCTCTGTTTATGATAAGACTGAACGCTTAGTTAAGCTTGTCGAAAAAATTTCTGCTGTGCTCGGCGTTGACGCAACTAACGCAATTAAAGCAGCTGAACTTTCCAAAGCGGATTTGGTTACGGGCATGGTCACGGAATTTACCGAACTGCAAGGCATCATGGGGCGCGAATATGCCAAACTTGACGGCGAAACTTCCGAAATATGCGCGGCGATTGATGAACATTATATGCCGCGATTTGCCGGCGACGGGCAACCTAAGACTACCGCTGGAAAAATTTTGAGCCTCGCCGATAAAATTGATAACATTGTCGCCACATTCAGCCGCGGGCTTATCCCAACAGGTTCGCAAGATCCGTTCGCTCTGCGCCGTCAAGCTCTGGGTATTGTCAATCTTTTAACCGCCGCGCGTTGGTCGCTTTCCATTCGCGAAATTGTAGAACTGTCAATGGAATTGCTCAATATCACGGACGCCGTCGGTCGCGAAAAAATTCAGCATGAAGTTGCGGATTTTATGCGTCTGCGTGTTAAAAATGTTTTGAGCAATTCGGTGCGCTATGACGTTATCGACGCGGTGCAAGCTGACGTTGACGACCTGTTTGCTGTGACGCTTAAAGCTACCGCCGTTGAACAATTCCTTGCTGCGCCCGATTCTACAAAAAATATTCAGTCATTCGTGCGCGTTGGCAACTTAGCGAAAAAATCTGATTCGACAGAAATTGACGCTCAACTTTTCACGCTCGACGCAGAAAAAATTTTGCACGGAGCTTTTGCGGCTGTCAAAGTCGCGGCGGATGAACTTATCGCCAAAAAAGATTTTCTCGGTGCGCTCGACGTGCTGAAAAAACTTTCCACGCCGATTGATTCTTTCTTCGATTCGGTCATGGTCATGGA
>CAJONF010000224.1 GCA_905236665.1 uncultured Selenomonadaceae bacterium
GTGAGAGGAAATAAGACGTAACATTCGGCGCAACCTCGATGATCCAGGAAGCTCTTATGAGCAGTTCACAATAAAAAAAATCCTTGGCTAAAAAATTTGCGGCGAGGGATTTTTTTTGTTATTATGAAGAAAAATTCGCAGGGAGTGATAATTTTGTTTGGATTTTTAAAAAGATTTTTGGGCGACAACAATGACAAAGAAATTAAACGTCTGCAGAAGACCGTAGATAAAATTAACGCGCTGGAGACGAAGTATCAAAATTTCACGGACGATAAATTAACCGCGTCGACAGATAATTTTCGGGAAAGATTGCAGGCTGGTGAGACTTTAGATCAAATTTTGCCGGAAGCATTTGCCGTTTGCCGCGAAGCATCGCGCAGAGTTTTAGGTATGCGGCATTTCGACGTTCAATTAATGGGCGGAATGTGTTTGCACGAAGGAAAAATAGCAGAGATGAAAACCGGCGAAGGTAAAACACTTGTAGCGACGTTGCCGGTTTATTTAAACGCGCTGGAAGGAAAAGGCGTGCACATGGTCACGGTAAATGATTATCTTGCCCGCCGTGATAGCGAGTGGATGGGGCAACTTTATCAATTTTTGGGTTTGAGCGTGGGATTAATTCTGCACGACATGGATTTTCCTGAAAGAAAGTTTGCTTACAGTTGCGATGTCACGTTTGGCACGAATAATGAGTTCGGATTTGATTATTTGCGCGATAATATGGTTGTTCATGAAGAACAAATGGTTCAGCGACCGTTGCATTATGCGATTGTCGATGAGGTTGACTCGATTTTAATTGATGAGGCGCGTACACCGCTAATTATTTCCGGTCCTGGTGCGAAATCTACAGAAATGTATGCGGTTATGGCTCGCGCAGTTGCGAACTTAAAAGAAAACGAAGATTATAAAGTTGACGAGAAGCAAAAAACCGTTGCGCCGAATGATGAAGTTATCCCGAAGATAGAAAAATATTTAGGGATTCAAAATCTTTACGCGCCGGAAAATATAGAACTAAGTCACTGTTTCACAGCCGCGCTCAGGGCTAAAGCTTTAATGAAACGCGACAGAGATTATGTTGTTCGCAATGATGAAATTATTATCGTTGATGAATTTACAGGCAGATTAATGACGGGGCGCAGATATTCAGACGGTTTGCACCAAGCGATAGAGGCTAAAGAGGGCGTAAAAATTCAGCGCGAATCACAGACATTGGCGACGATAACTTTTCAAAATTATTTTCGTATGTATGACAAGCTGGCGGGCATGACTGGTACTGCTAAGACAGAAGAAGACGAATTTTTAAAGATTTACAAGTTGCCGGTCGTCGTCATTCCCACAAATAAGCCAGTTCGCCGCACAGATCACCCAGATGTTGTTTATAAAAATAAACGCGCAAAATATAAAGCCGTTGCCGACACCGTGGAACAAATTCACGCTAAGGGACAGCCCGCACTTATCGGCACCACGTCTATTGAGCAGTCAGAAGAATTGAGCGGCTATCTTAAAAAGCGCGGAATACCCCACAGCGTTTTAAATGCAAAGTTTCATGAGAAAGAAGCGCAAATCGTTGCTGATGCGGGGCAAAAAAACGCTGTAACGATTGCAACGAACATGGCTGGGCGCGGAACTGATATTAAACTCGGCGAAGGCGTCCCCGAATTGGGCGGATTGTTTATAATCGGCACGGAGCGTCACGAATCGCGGCGCATTGATAATCAGTTACGCGGGCGTTCCGGTCGTCAAGGCGATCCTGGCGAATCGAGATTTTATATTTCGCTGGAAGATGATTTAATGCGGCTGTTCGCGTCGGAAAATATCGCAAAAGTCATGGACAAGCTGGGTATGGAAGAAGATGAGCCGATTGAACACACGCTGATAACAAAATCTATTGAACACGCGCAAAAGAAAGTTGAGGCGCGGAACTTTGACATACGCAAACACGTTTTAGAATATGATGACGTTATGAATCAGCAACGCGAAATTATGTATGGCGAACGGAAAAAAATTCTGCGCGGGGAAAATCTGCGTGATAATATTCGCGGCATGGTCAACCACATTATCAAGCAAGAAATGAATCAATACGCGAACGAAAAAATTTATCCGGAAGAGTGGCAACTTGATGAACTGATTAAAGACGCGGAAAAAATTTTTGCGCCGCTCGGTTCGCTGAAAAAATCTGAACTTGAACAGATGAGCCGCGACGAACTCAAAGAACATTTAGAAAAATTAGCTGAAGACACCTATAAACAGCGCGAGGCGGCATTCACGCCGGACGTTATGCGCGAACTGGAAAAAGTTGTCATGTTGCGAATTGTCGATAACAAGTGGATGGAACACCTTGACCATATGGATATGTTGCGCGAGGGAATTAATTTGCGGGCATATGGACAGCGCACGCCGCTCGTCGAATACAAAATCGAGGCGTTGGCGATGTTTGAGGAAATGGAAGGCGCAATTCAAGATCAAATCGCAACGACAATGTATCACGTGGCAATAGTTCAAAATGCGCCGCCGCCGGAAGATGAAGAAGATGATGATTCACCCGAAAATCCGCCTGAACCAACTGCAAAAGATGTTCGCGAGGCTGAATCAATCGTAAAGCGTGAGCAAGCAAAAGTTGCAGACAGATTACAAACGGCGCGGGCGTCTCACGGCGACGAAACTTCACCGGCAGAAAGTCAAAAGCGTACAAAAACTGCTGACGGCAAAAAAATCGGGCGAAATGATCCGTGCCCGTGCGGTTCCGGTAAAAAATATAAAAATTGCTGTGGACGGAATAAGTAATTAAACACGACAGAAAATTTTTTAGCGACAAGAATTTTGTCGCTTATTTTTTTATGAAAATCAGTTGCTCTGGCAACGGCACGGAAAATTTCGCAATGATATAATCAGCAAAATTTATCGAAGGAGGCGGCAACTTGTGCGAAAAATTTTTTTAATCGTCCTGCTTGTAGGCTTTGTTGCTTACGCGGGCTTCAATCTTGCTGAAAGCGTCACGCCATACGTCAGCATTGCCGAGGCGCGAGCGTCAACAAGCGGTGTACAAGTCAAAGGCTTGCTCGATAAAAATTTTGTCCCTAAACAGTCCGGTGACGAATTTATTTTCAGTTTGCAGGACGAGGAGACGGGCGAAGTTATGCGCGTGCAGTTCGACGGAATTAAGCCAGACCAATTTGACGACGCCTATCATATTGTTGCGGTTGGCAAATATGACGCGGCGAACGATTTTTTTCATGCAAAAAAACTTTTAATCAAATGCCCGTCCAAATATGAAGGACAGAAACCGAGGTGACGGCTTGACGGGAAATTTACTTTTAGGCGGCGGCTTAGCGGCGGCACTGGCGGCAATGATAATCTGCTTTGCACAAAAAATTCCGTCGGCACGTCTGGTAAAAGCTACCGCGCTCACGTCCGCAGGATTCATCGCGGCGGCAAGTTTATTTCTGTGGATTTTGATCTTTGAAAATGATTTCAGCATTGAATACGTCGCGAGCTACTCATCAACGACCATGCCGACGCTTTATAAAATCTCAGCGTTTTGGGCGGGACAGCAAGGCTCGTTTTTACTGTGGCTGTTGATTCATGCGTTAATCGGCGCGGTTTTAATTTTTAGGCGAACAACGGCGGCGGCATTGGGAATTTATTTTTTACTGCAAAGCGTTTTAGTTCTGTTGGTTATGGCAAAATCTCCATTCGCAGAAAATCCCGCCGAAGTTTTCGAGGGCGTCGGCTTAAATCCGTTGTTGCAAGATTTTTGGATGGCAATTCACCCGCCGATAATCTTCGTTGGTTATGCACTGTTAGCAATTCCGTTCGCGCTGAGTTTAGGCAGTTTATTGACTGAAGCGGCATCGCGCAGTTGGCTTGAAGAGGCTAGAAAATGGACGCTGGCGGCGTGGGCTTTTCTAGGCGCAGGAATTTTTATTGGTGGCTATTGGGCTTACAAAGTTTTGGGCTGGGGTGGCTATTGGGGCTGGGATCCGGTCGAAAATTCTTCGCTAGTTCCGTGGCTATTGGCGGCAGTCCTTTTGCACTTGATAAATCTTGCACGAAAAAAATCCGCCGTGTTGAGTGTTGCTCACGTGGCGGCGACGTTCACCTATTCGCTTGTCATCTACGGAACATTTTTAACGCGGTCGGGAATTTTGGGAGATTTCTCGGTTCACTCGTTCGCGGGGTCAAGCATCGGCACGGCAATAGCTCTGGTAAATGCACTGGTTTTAATCGGTGGGCTATCAATAATCCTAACCAAAGCAAAATTTTTACCGCAAGGCAAAATGTACGAATCACACGGCGAGGCGGCGTTTATAATCCTGCTTAGCTGTCTGCTGTTGATATTTATCGCGGCGATTGTCTGGATCGGAATGTCAATGCCGCTGTTAAGTCAGCTGTTTGGACAGGCGGCGGCGGTTGATACAGATTTTTACGTAAAAAGCACCGCGCCAATAGCTTTGGTCTTAGCAATAATCTTGATTCACGCGTTTATAAAATTCGGGCGAGCGATAAGCTTAGGCGGGAAAATTGCGCACGTAGGATTTTTAGTAATGTTGACGGCGATTGTAATTTCTGCACAGGGTGAAACTTTGACGCAGGAACTTCAGCCACGCGAAAAAATTTTAATCGCAGATCACGAGGTTGTTTACGAAGGACAAGTTTTCAGCGAAGATGAACGGCAAAAATTTTACGTTTACACGGTGGACGGCGAAGTTGTCAAAGCTTTAACGAAACTGCGCGGCAATGGTTCTGATGCGGCACGCGAACCGGCTATCTTAAAAAATTTTTCCGGCGATGTTTACATTGCACCACACGCGGCAGAAATCGAGACGATTCAAGAATTGATATTGACGAAAAATCTTTTCGCGATGGACGGCGAACTCGGCTACATTTTCGAGGACGCGCATATTGACTACGATGAACAGCGCAATCCAACGCAAGCCACAGCGTCAATCACGATAACAGACGGCGAAAAATCCGAAGTGATTCACCCGTTGATAATTGTTACGGCGGACGGCGGCACGTCACAGGCTATGGAAATTTTCGGCGGCAAGCGTCGCGTTCGTTTAACGGGAATATCGGGCGATTTGGAAAAGGCGCGATTAGAAATTTTGCCGACGCTGGAAAAAATTTCATCAATGCCGATAACCGCAACAATCACGACCAAACCATTTATCTGGCTGTTGTGGTTTAGTGTAATGACAATTTGTATTGGAACTTTATTAGCGATTAAAAAATTTAAGGCGCGGCGATAACCTTAAAAATATTGAACGGAAAGGCGCGTTAACTGGATGCAA
>CAJONF010000225.1 GCA_905236665.1 uncultured Selenomonadaceae bacterium
GCGTGTTCAACGACCATGACGCTGGCATTTGGCACGTCCACGCCGACTTCAATCACCGTCGTTGACACAAGCAATTTAGTTTCGCCGTCGCGGAATTTTTCCATAATCTCATCTTTGTCGCGTGGTCTCATTTTTCCGTGCAAGAGTGCGCAGGGTATGTTGCGGAAAATTCCGTTGCTAAGCATATCGAAAATTTCTTCCGCCGGTTCGATGTCTGCAAGCCGTTCAGATTCGCTACGTTCAATTAGCGGGCAAACGACGTAAGCTTGCCGCCCTGCCAAAATTTCTGCGCGAACGAATTCATAAATTTTTTTCCGACTGCGAATACTTTTGGCTTCGGTTTTTATCGGTTTACGTCCCGGCGGCAGTTCCTTTATCAGCGAAACTTCTAAATCGCCATAAACAGTCAAGGTCATTGTGCGCGGGATTGGCGTGGCTGTCATGACGAGCATATCAGGAAATGTTTCTGATTTTTTTTCTAGCGTTGAACGTTGCGTCACTCCAAATCTATGCTGTTCATCTGTGACGACCAGTCCCAGCTTGTTGAACTTGACGCCCTCTTGAATCAGCGCGTGCGTCCCGATAACTATATCCAATTCGTGTGCAGAAATTTTTTGATAGATTTCCTCGCGCTGTTTGATTGAGCGTGTGACTTTTGCGCTTAACAGACCGACGCGAACGCCTAAATCAGCAAGCAACGCGGAAAATTTTTCGTAATGCTGAACGGCTAAAATTTCTGTTGGAGCCATGAACGCGCCCTGGTAGCCGCTCTCCACAGTTTTTAGCAGTGCTAACAATGCAACGACGGTTTTGCCGGAGCCAACGTCACCTTGAATTAATCGGCGCATTGGCAATTTGTCTTCCATATCTTTTGCCACGGCGCGGAAAACTTTTTTCTGATCGCCCGTCAAATCGAACGGTAATTTTTCCAACGCCGCCTTGATAAGGTTGCCATTCTTTTTATGTTTAATGCCGAGTCGTTCATCCTGTGTTTGACGCTTGATTAACATTAGCCCGCATTGAATTAAGAACAGTTCGTCGAATGCTAACCGGTGCCGTGCCCTGCTGAGCGTCGCAAAATCTTGTGGGAAGTGAATTTCTCGCATTGCCCAATCCAGCGGAGCTAGTCCCTGCGCGTCGAGGAGTTCTTGCGGCAAAATTTCTTTAAGCGGCGGCATTGACGCCAAAAGATTTTTTACAGCCGTGCGGAAAACCTGTTGACTTATCGCGGCGGTTGAAGGGTAAATGGGCGTGATACCAAGCTGGGGCTCTTCATCTGGCTCTAGTATCGTGAAACTTTGAATTTGATTTAATGCCAGATTGCCCGACCATGAATCGAATTTTGCTTTGCCAATGACAAGCAGCCGCGTGCCCTGTCTAATTTTATTTAGCAACCACGTTTGATTAAACCACGTCAGCTGAATGTAGCCGGTCTCGTCTTCAAGTATCGCGTTGATAATTTTCAAGCCCCGTGCCTCGCGTGAAGTTATATTGTAAACTTCACCAACGACTAGCACGGTCTCGCCTTCGATTATGTCTGCAATTTTCGTTAAGCTACTGTGGTTTTCATAAGTTCGCGGGTAATGCGTCAACAGGTCGTATTTGGTGACGATGTTTAATTTTTCTAAAGCTGCCGCCCGCCGTGGCCCGACGCCCTTAACGTACATGACGTTATCTGTTAATTCAAATTTTGTAATGCTCAAAGTTCGTCCTCCAAAATTTTTTATAATAAATTATATTTCGCGTTCGATTTCATTTCAAGCCCGCCGTTAAAAATTCAATGAGTAATTGCTTTTTTTCGGCGGGATTTTTTTTTGCGGCAGTTGACGTTGATTTATTGACGTGTTAAACTTACATAAATTAAGTGAAGAAAAATTATAATTAGTGATTATGTAAAGGAGGATTTTAATGATTGATATTACCGACAGAGTGCGCAACAAAGATTTGCTTAGCAAGATTGTTAGCGCGGAAGAAGTAGCTGATTGGATTCAGCCGGGCTGGACGATTGGTTGCAGTGGTTTTACCGCCAGTGCTTATCCAAAAGCTGTTCCGCTCGCCCTGGCTGAACGAATGAAAAAGGATCCGTTCCAAGTGAACATTTGGACAGGAGCTTCAACCGGTCCCGAACTTGACGGCGCACTTGCTGAAGTCAAAGGCATTAAACAGCGTCTGCCCTATCAAACCGACAGCAAACTTCGCCCGCTCATCAATGACGGCACCGTTGATTATCTCGACTTACACCTTAGCGAATCTGCACAACTCACACGCACGGGATTTATCAAAAAGAAACCGGACTTCGCGCTGGTTGAGGCTTGTGCTATCACTGAGGAAGGCAATTTAATTCCGACAACTTCTCTTGGCAACGCGGCAAGCTATGTTCAGAGTGCAGATACCGTCGTCGTCGAAGTAAACACCACACAGCCGCTTGAGCTGGAAGGTATGCACGATGTTTATGTTCCGCTTGACCCGCCAAATCGTCTGCCTATTCCCATTGTTCATGCTGACGACAGGATTGGTACAACTTATATTCCCTGCACACCCGATAAAATTAAATACATTGTCCCCTGCGATATCAAAGATCATACCCGCGACCTTTCTCCGATTGACGAGAACTCTAAAAGAATGGCGGCGTTTACGCTTGAGTTCCTCAAAGCGGAAATTAAAGCCGGTCGTATGCCTAAAGGTTTGCTCCCGTTGCAATCGGGCGTCGGCAATGTTGCCAATGCAGTCCTTGAAGGTTTTGTCGAAGGCGATATGAGCGATCTTGTTGTTTACACAGAAGTAATTCAGGACGCAATGCTTGATCTTATCGACGCGGGCAAATTGAAGTTCGCCAGCGGCACGGCGTTTAGCCCCTCGCCCGCCGGTATGGACAGATTCTACAAAGACATCGACACCTACCGCAAGTATATTTTGCTCCGCCCCGAAGAAATTTCCAATTCACCCGAAGTCGTTCACAGATTGGGCGTTATTGCCATGAACACCGCGCTTGAAGTCGATATTTACGGCAACATAAATTCAACGCACGTCACCGGTACAAAGATGATGAACGGTATCGGCGGCAGTGGAGATTTCGCTCGCAATGCTTACTTAACAATTTTCTACACACCGTCCACAGCTAAAGGCGGCAAAATTTCTTCAGTCGTCCCGTTCTGCTCACATATTGACCACACTGAACACGACGTTGACGTTATCATCAGCGAATACGGGATTGCCGACCTGCGCGGACTTGAGCCGAGAACCCGTGCACTTGAAGTCATCAACAAATGCGCTCACCCCGATTATCGCCCGTTGTTGCTTGATTATTATGAACGCGCTCTTGCCGCGACTAAGAAGGCGGCCACTCCGCACCTTTTGCATGAGGCATTGAGTTTCCATACACGCTTCCTTGAGACAGGAGATATGAGGAAGTAAAAATTTCTTTAAAGGTTAGGGTTATTGTTAAGTTATAAGGAGAATTAAGATGAAAAGTTATCAGGAAGCAGTGACTGCGCGTCGCTCAATCTACAAACTCGGCAGAGAAATTCCCGTCCTGCAGTCGCAAATCATAGCGGCAGTCGAACGCATGACTAAAGATATCCCAACGCCGTTTAATATGCAGTCGGCGCGTATCGTCGTGACAATGCTTGATCATCACGAGAACGTTTGGCACATAACCAAATCCGCGCTTAAATCTACTCTTCCGCCGCTCAAATATGCCGAAACTGAGGCTAAGCTCAATGACTTCGAGGCGGCTTACGGCACAATTCTTTTCTTTGAATCAAGCAACATGATTAAAGCTATGCAAGACCAATTCCCGCTGTACAAAGACAATTTCCCTGGCTGGGCAATGCAGGCTAACGGTATGTTGCAATTCGCGATTTGGACGGCTCTTGAAGATTTGGGACTTGGCGTCAATATTCAGCATTATAATCCGCTGATTGATGAGGACATCAGAAAAATCTTTGACTTGCCCGACAGCTGGGATCTCGTCGCGCAAATGGTATTCGGCGAAAAATTGGAAGATCCGGCACCTGTTCCCAAAATCCCGACGGGTTCTCGCGTGAAAATTTTCAGAGAGGTTTAAGTTATAGTATTTTAGGAGGTTTTAACGAAATGTTCAAAGTTCTTGGCGTAGACCACATTGGCATAGCGGCAAAAGATTT
The DNA here is from genome assembly GCA_905236665.1 of uncultured Selenomonadaceae bacterium. Taxonomy (GTDB): domain Bacteria; phylum Bacillota; class Negativicutes; order Selenomonadales; family Selenomonadaceae; genus Quinella. Next base: position 4,146 of record CAJONF010000225.1, read on the forward strand.
GGCAGAAGTCGGCGCGTTCTGGGAATTGCTCGGCTTGAAAGCCACCGGCGCAGAAACCGTTGCTGAGCAGAAAGTCACCACCGGTTTTTATCCCACGCCCAACGGTAGCGAAATTGAATTGCTCGTGGCGACCGAAGAATCCAGTCCGATTGCAAAGTTCATGGAGAAACAAGGCGGGCGCGGCGGAATTCAGCATATCGCCCTGCTCGTTGACGATTTGGAAGCGGCATTGGCTGATCTTAAAGAAAAAGGCGTTAAGCTTATCGACGAAAAACCGCGTAAGGGTGCCGGTAACAAAATGATTGCTTTTATTCACCCGAAAGCAACTCACGGCGTACTTTTGGAGCTCTGCCAACCGATTAAATAGGAACTAGGAATCAGGAACTAGGGACTAGTAGGGATTAGTTTTCTAGTCCCTAGTTTCTAGTTCCCAGTTCCCAGTTCCTAAAAGCGACTGAAAGGAGCGTAATAAATGGCGACAGTTCAAGAAAAAATTGACTTAATGCATTCCAAGAAGGAACATATCCTTCAAGGCGGCGGCAAGTCTCGAATTGATAA
>CAJONF010000226.1 GCA_905236665.1 uncultured Selenomonadaceae bacterium
CCTGTGAGCCGAAGCAACCGTTAATTCAATTTCGACAGAAAAACTTTTCAGCGTATCGACCGCTGCTTTCATAACACCCCAATCGCTGTCACTGCCCATAATTATTGCAACTTTCATAAACACTCCTCTTTTACTTTATCACAACAGCAACTTGCTCATATGCTGTCCGTGCGATATATTCAAAATCAAAATTATTTTCCTTAACCAATTCCATAAAAGCTCGATGTTCGCCTTCTTGCCAGCCAGGATAATTAAAATATTCATCAAACGCAATGATCGTGCCAGGAACAATTTGATTTTTTAATTCAGCGAAGATTGTTTTAGCTGACGAATAAAGATCAGAATCCACGTGAATGAACGCGCATTTTTCGGAGTGATCTTTAACAAATCTGGGCAAAGTTTCATTAAACCAGCCTTTAATTAGCCGAACATTTTTATTTACTTTAGGCAAAATACCATTTAAATCAAAGAAACCTTTTTGTCCGTCATAACGCCAATTTTCTGGCAAACCCTCGAAACTATCAAAACCGTAGATAATTTTGTCGGGAAACATTGACGAAATAAAATTTATGCTATTACCCTTGTAAACCCCGAATTCTAGACACATTCCGTCCGGCAAAAGTTCAAATTGCTTAAATACGTATTGCAAGTAATCACATTTAACCGCAGAAGGATCAATGCCGTCGAAGGATTTTACCTTAGGCATTTTGTCAATGATAAATTCAGCACTCTGCATAGCGGCAACGCGTTTCAGATATTTATTCAGATGATCATGAATATTTGTGCCGCCCAAAAAATCAAGCACCAAAGCTAAATTTTTATGATATCTCGCCATATCTTGACGAAGGGAATTATTTTCATTGCGCAGGTTAAGAATTTCATCGCTTAAATTTTTATTCTGCCTTGTCAATTCGTTATAGATAGCAATATTCACTTTGCGCATTTCTTCGATTTGTTGTTGCAAAGGCTGTAAATCTTTTTCTGTATCCAAAAAGAATCATCTCCAAAAAATTTTAAAGTTCGCCGAGTTCAATAGCCTGTCGCGCCTGTGTTAAATTTGAGAAAATCGCCGCGCATATATTTTTAATTTCTTCTGTCGGCTGAACAGTATCGGGAATCATAATTGCTACGCCGCCCGAAACTTGAGCCGCTCTTATCCCGTTGAAACTGTCTTCAAAAATATAACAATCACTCGCCGGAAGATTTAAATTTTTTGCGGCAAGCAGGAAGATATCGGGCGCGGGCTTGCCATTTGAAACCAAATCGCCGCCGACCAAAACTTTAAAATATCCGCGCAGGTTGGAACGTATCAAATTTTTTTCAATGACAGCAACAGGCGCACTGCTCGCCACAGCCATAACGACGCCGGACGCTTTGAAAAAATTTAAAATATCTTCTACGCCGGTCATCAGCTCCAAATTTTTTTCGGCGGTGGCGCGAACTTCTTCCAGCACGCGTGCAAGATAAGCCTCGGCGTCAATGTTCGGGTAAAATTTTTTTATGATTCGCAAAGATTCTTCGTCCAAATTCGTGCCGCTTATCGCTGTGGGCAAATCGTAATTTTTTTCTTCGCCGAATTCTGCCGCCACGTCCAGCCACGCTTGCCGATAAAGTTTCTCTGTGTCAAAGAGCGTGCCGTCCATATCGAAAATCGCGCCGTGTTTCATAAACTAAACCTCCAAAAAATTTTTCAAGCGAATAATAACAAATTCCTTTTCGCGCTGTCAATCAAGAAAAATTTTTCTGCGCGTCTGATATTTGCAATTCAGAAAATTTATGCTATGATTGTCACGGAAAAATTTTTAGCGGACGATTTGGCAGGAGGGGATTAGGTTATGTTGAAAAGTATTGCAGTAATGACATCTGGTGGCGACAGCCCTGGTATGAACGCGGCGGTTCGCGCAGTCACACGCACGGCACTTCATCACGGCGTAAGAGTTTGGGGAATTCGCGGCGGCTACCACGGCATGCTTGATGAGGAAATGTTTGAAATGCAATCGAAAGACGTTTCCGACATCATTCAGCGCGGCGGCACGTTTTTGGGCACTGCTCGTTGCAAACGCTTCCAGACGCCCGAAGGTCGCATGCTCGGCTACAAAAATTTGGTCGATCGCGGCATTCAAGGCTTGGTAGTTGTCGGCGGCGACGGCTCACTGCGCGGCGCGTCCATTTTGAGTCAGGAAACGGGCATTCCGATTGTCGGACTTCCCGGCACGATTGACAACGACGTTTGGGGC
>CAJONF010000227.1 GCA_905236665.1 uncultured Selenomonadaceae bacterium
AAATTCATTGGGCAACATAAAAGTTTGTCAGTAACGGATTTCACCTCCTTATATTTTTGGATTGTTTTATAGCTTATTATAAGTGTTTTTTAACTGTTGGAACCCTCCTGTTCATAAAGCTCCGGTTTCAATGGTGATTTTTTTTCTGATACCACCACGCCCAGCCGATTAAAATTATCGCGAAGATAACCACAACGATTATACGCGTCATATCCTCTTCGTGCAAGATAGCGTCATGACCAATAATCGCCTCAATGCCCGTGGACGGGAATTTTCCGACCAGCGACGCTAAAAAATAATCGCGCATACTCATCGAACTGAGTGCACCCGCCGCATTTAAAATTCCGCTCGGCACATAAGGTACCATGCGTGCAATCAGCATGACGGTAAAGCCATTCTTTGAGCTGTATTTATCGATGGAACTTAGCCGCTTGCTTTTAGAAATAATTTTCTTTGCTGAATCTCGGAAAAAAAATCTTAGCAACTGAAAACTAATCGTCACGCCGACAGTTTCAGCCACGACCGATAAAACTATTCCAGGCACAATTCCGAAAATCAGCGTGTTCGCCGTAGAAAAAATTATTGCGGGGGGAAATCCTATCGCGTTGACGAACAAAGTTAGCAAAAAACTAAACACCACTGCTAATGAGCCGTAACCTTGAATATAATTCGCCGTCTCGACGATATCTCCGCGTTTCAAAAGTTCGTAGACTTCCGGCAAAAATTCCGGCGCGGCAAGGTGAATTGTTCCGAACAGCGCGAAGATTAAAAATGCGGCGACGATTTTTACTTTGAACATTTGCTTTTCCTTCCTAAAGAATTTTTCGGCGCGAACATTATAACACGTTTGCTGAAAAATTTTTTGCCACGCGAAATTTTTTTTGTTATCATGGCGAAAAATTTTTAGGAGAAATTTTATGAACTGCGGCTTGATAATCCCGACGCTGAACGCCGGCGCACAATTTAAAAAATTACTCGCTCAAATCGCCGCGCAAACTTTACCGACAAAAAAATTAATCGTCGACTCTGAATCAACGGACGACACGATAGAACTTGCAAAAAATTTCGGCGTGGAAGTTATAAAAATCTCGCGAAAAAATTTTAATCACGGCGCGACGCGGCAACTTGCACTGGAATATTTGCTGAAAAAATTTTCGCTCGATGTGATAATTTTTTTAACGCAAGATGTCTTGCTCCATGACGACGAATCATTTGCAAAGCTGGTAAAAATTTTTGAAACGGAAAAATCTGTCGGCTTATCATACGGGCGGCAACTGCCTCACGAAAATGCAACGGCGGAAGCAAAATTTTTGCGGGCGTTCAATTATCCGCCGGAAAATCAGTTGCGCACCTTCGACGACAGAAAAATTTTCGGGATTAAAACGGCGTTCGCGTCAAATTCTTTTGCGGCTTACAAAATTTCTGCGCTGGAAAATGTCGGCGGTTTCCCTGTGCACGTGCCGATTTGCGAAGATATGTATGTGGCGGCAAAAATGTTGATGAGCGGCTGGAAAATTTTTTACGCGGCGGACGCGCAGGTCTATCATTCGCACAACTACACGGCGGCGCAGGAATTTAAACGCTACGTTGAGATTGGAAAATTTCATGCGCAAGAATCTTGGATTCGCGAAAATTTTGGTTCGGCAGAAGGCGCAGGAAAAAAATTTGTCTTGATGAAATTCGCCGCGCTGGCAAAAAAAAATCCCGCGGACTGCGTTGGAGCAATCTTTCGGGACGCCGCGAAATTTTTTGGCTATCGCATCGGGCGGCTTAAAGCTTGAAATATTTTTTTCTTGACAAGCGGCGGTACAAAGTTTATAATCGCGGGCGTTGGGGGCGTAGCTCAGCTGGGAGAGCGCTTGAATGGCATTCAAGAGGTCAGGGGTTCGATCCCCCTCGTCTCCACCAAGATTTGAAAATATTTTCGGGCAAGCCGAAATTTTTTAGTTTATGGGCAAAATTTATTCTACCGTGCCAAAAATTTTAAGTTCACCCGCGCTGTAAATTTCAAATCTTTTATCGACGACGTACAGGGAGAGCGGCTCGCCCGCCGTGATAAAATTTTTAAAACGCATTTTGATTCGCTGTGATGAAAATTTCGCGCTGATTGTTTCCAAAATTAAAAGCCCAGGCACGATTGGCGGATTGAGTTGGTGAATTTTATTTTTATCGCCGACTGCTTGCACGAATGAAAAAATTTCCGACGCCGTGAACACCCGCCAAATTTTTTCTGATGATTGGATTCTGCAACCGACGGCGGCTTTTATTTTTGCACGCGGACGAATCATCTTGACTAAAAGTTTTGCGTTTGGAGTGCTGACCTGCACCAGAGCCATTGCCGAATGAATTTTTAAAATCTCTGCGCTCGCTGAAAAAGTTCCGAGCTGAAATTCCACTTCGGCTATCACGAAGTCAACGAATTGCGCGAACGCCGCCAATTTTTTTGCAAGTTCTCTTATCATTTATACCGCTCGCTTTCAAAAAAAAATGCTCGCCTTGCCGACGAGCTGTTTTTATTTTAAGAAAGAAAAATTTCTAGAACATCATGTTTAAGAGATTGCCGACGTTGTTAATCGCGCTCATGTTAGCATAGGTGCCACCCGTGTAGACTGCGGCGGTGTTGAGTTGGTCGCCGAGCATTTCTTTGGCGGACGGGAAAAGTCTATCCTCTTGGCTGTTGGCAAAACTCACGTGACTTTCTGCCTTGCCCGCCAGACCGTCTTTACCTAAAATCGTAGAAACTTTGCTGGGGTCGTTTAGGATAGCTTGAGCAAGTTTTTCCTCGTTAATGCTGATTGAACCGTCGCTGTTTGTAGTCAAGCCGATTGTTGAATAGCTGGCGGCGCGATAGGTTGTGTCGGAAAAAGTTTTGCCCATCATCTCGACGCGTTTGGACACGGCGGCATTATCGCTGAAAAATTTGACGGAACTGTTATAATTGTTGACGAAATCCTTTACGGTATTCAACGCCGCTTGAAGTTCTTCGCTGTAGGCTGTCGACGTGGTAGTTTTACCGTCTTTGTCGGTGGTCGTAGTCGTGGTTATGGCGTTTTCATTATCGACGTTGAAATTATAATCTTTGACTTTTGCGGCGGACGCTGAAAGGTCACTCATATTCTCTTTGAATTCGGAATAGAACGCACCCTTAGCGTCGTCGTAGCTGGCAAGCAGTGCTTTGACGTTGGAATTAATTTCCGTTAAGCCGGCAAGAGCTTCCGTGGCGTTTGATTGATAGGAACTGTAGCCGCTCCACAATTTGGCAATCGAATCTTGTTTCTTGTTATTCGCGCCGAAAAGATAATTGGTGTTGTAAAGCGCGTTGCCTAATGAACTGATATCTGCCATTTTAATCACCTTCCCTGAAATCGAAACTCTCCTTGAAATTTTTTTTGATTCTACAACATTTGTTTGCGGCTTGCAAGAAATTTTTTGCGGCAAAAGTTTTAAGACGTTGCAGAATGTGGCGAATACCTGTTATAATTCGGAAATCAAAATGAAAATTAACTAGAATAAACGCGGAGGGAAATTTATTATGCGTTTTAAAAAATTTTTTTGCGGAGCCGTGGCGGCGTCGATGATTTTTTCCGCGTCAATGTATTGCTCTGCTGCGTCAGAAGACTCTGCTAATGCTAAGCTCGTGAAAATCGAAATTGATACTTACGGCTCGGAGCAAAGCGGCGCGCTTTTGGACAGAATCAGTCGCCTTGAGAAAAATTACAATGGACAGAATTTAAATGGCAACATGAATGCCCGAATTGACGCGGTGTATGATATTCTTTACGACAATGAAGCCGGTCCCGGAATTTTGGCAAAACTGAACGCGCTGGAATGGAATACAAATCACGAGGCACAAAGCGGCGGCGTGGACGTTCGACTTGCCGCGCTTGAAACTCAAATTTTTGGCAAAGTCAACGAAGGAACTTTTAACGAAAGGATTCGTTCACTTGCCAAAGAATCATACGGCGCAGAAATTTTGCCAATCGTGCAAGTTCCGCTCCCTGCAAATCTTTTAATTAAAGTTGCGACGACAATTCCCGTCGGCTCGAAAACTTTTCAAGAGGGCGACATAATCCCGATTAAAGTTATGGAAGATGTTTTTGTTGACGGCAGTTTAGTTTTTATTAAAGGTTTGCCTGGTGAAGGTGTTGTCACAAAAGTTCGCCGCGCAAAAAATATTTTCACTAATGGCAAAATCGACACGGACTTTTACACGATAAAGGCGATTGACGGGCAAGATGTCAACGTTATCACAGAGGCGGAGGCTGTCGATGCGATGGCTGATGCGAAAATGGCACGCGGTCTTAGTCTTTTGGGACAGACTTTTTCCGGCAAGTATAAAGAAATTGATTCGGTACTTGTTCGTGGAAAAAATGTTGACTTGCCGGCTGGCATTGAACTTTATGTTCAGCTTAAATCGCCGATTACTGTTTACGGCGTGAAGGCGAATGACGATGGGCTTTATCTTGACGAAAAGACAACTATAATTCCGCCGCCCGCGCCAATACAAACTCAACCGACACAACCTGAACCGCCAATGAGCGACGACGACCTTATAGAAATTGTTGATGATGATAATTCGCCTGTCACACCGGTTGCACCGCCTGCAAATACTAATCCAACTGGTGACGGTTCGATAGAAATTGTTGACGATGAAATTGATACGCCAATTAAACCTACTGCACCGACTACACCGCCGCCACCTGCACAGCCCACGACGCCTGATTACGGTGACGCAGAACTCACGGACGACGAATTGACTGCTACACCGCCGCCGGAACCGCCTAAACCGGTTGAGGAATACGACGGCGAAATTATAGAAATTGTTGACGAAGACTGAAAAACAATTAGGAAATTTTACTTGTTCCTAAAAAGAGGATTTATGATGAAAAAATTTTTGGGCGTTGTACCGATTCTCGCCGCGCTGTGTTTACCTTCAACGACGGCACAAGCGGTCTACGAAGCAAAATCAGATACCGGCACAGGTTTTTTTGACTACGTAGAAAATCGTCGGCGCGAAATTCGTGCAAACCAGCTGACCGACGAACAGAAAAAGTTAGTTGCAGATATTGAAGAAGCAACGGAACGTCTGCCACATGAACAAAAGGAAGGCGATGCCGTTCCCGCCGTGTTTGAAGGCGATGACTTGGTTTATTATTCCGGTAGCGGTGAATTCGTTGCCACGGGAAAAGTTGATATCATTCAGCTGGAGGGCTACCGTTTTCAAAGCGACGCGGCAACGGGCAACGTTAAAGATCAAGTTGTTCGCGTAGATGACAAAGCCCACGTCCTGCAACTGGCAGAAGGCGCACCGCGTGTCACTCTTGACGGCTATAAAACCGTTTACAATTACGGCACAAAGACCGGCACTATGGGCGAGGCTAGCGGTAAGGCGGGCGAATATTATCTAACCGGCAAACGATTTGAATTTTATCCCGATCACATTGTTGTTTATGACGGCACCCAGACCAAATGTGGCGCGAAGTCTCCCGATTATCACCTTAGCGCGGAACGAATGGAAATTTGGCCAGAACAAGTTATGCGAATGTACAAAGTTAAATACTGGATAAAAAATAAAGTCGTCGGTACCAAAGATTATGAAGAACGCAAGATGAATGACGATTCTAGAAATTATTTTCCACGTGTTGGTTACGATAAAGATCATGGCGTTTACGTTCGTGATAATTTTAAAATTCCTCTGCGCGACCACTGGAATTTTTTAATCGGCGCGTATGTCGAAAGCAAAAAAGGCGTCCGCTCCAACGCAGAAATTCTTTATGGCAACCGCGAACTGGGCGGCTGTGTCAGATATGGTTACTATGACGATAGCGACGCCCGCTGGATTCAAAAAGAACCTTCGCTCGATATTTGGTATGAAAAACATATCGGCGGTTTACCATTAACTTACCGTTTTGAAGGCGAAATCGGGCATTGGCGGCAAAACGCTGTCTCCAGCACGCACGAAGAATACGAAGCCAAACTTTACCATGACCCGATTTCTCTGGGTAAAAGAGTTTATCTTTTCCTGAGCACGGGTTATAAAATCACTAAAGACGACGCAAAAAATGTTCCGAACGGGCAAACAACTATTCGCGGCTTTAACTATGATATTTTGTTTGGCACGGAGGTAAATGACAGGCTCGCGGCTTATGCTGGCTTTTCTTATGAAAAAGTCAACGCTCAAAATTCAGTCTTTGACTTCGACCTTGACAACTATTCTAAAAAAATTCAAGCCGGTGTGAGTTATAAACTTACGGATCATGATCGCTTTGTTATCGGCACGAAATGGAACTCAGATAATAACCGGCTCGAAGATGTAGATTATTATTGGTATCACGATTTGCATTGTTCGCAAGCGATTATTCGTTGGCGTGATAAGCGCAAAAAATTGGAAGTTCACTGGGAGTTTACTCCTTGGTAAACCGCAAACTATAAATCCTAAAAGCTAAGGAAAAATTTTTAATGAGTATTTTGAATTGTATTTGTCTTTTTACCGTGTCGCTGATTTTATTTTTTTTAGGTGGCTGGATTATCCCGATAACTGACCCGACAGAAGCTGTCTACACTTTGACGGCAAAAGAGATGTTGGCGGCTGATGATTGGTTATCGCCGCGCATTTATGGAAATTTTTGGTATGACAAGCCGGTAATGTTTTACTGGGAACTTTTGGTGGCGTATAAAATTTTTGGCGTCGGAGAATTTGCCTCAAGATTTTTTCCTGCAGTTTTCGCCACGCTCGGACTTTTTATAACTTATTTTTTCGGCACAAAGATTTACAATCAAAAGATCGGATTCGCGGCGGCATTAATGCTTGCGACTTCGCTGGAATATTGGTATTTGGCGCACGCCGTGATAACCGATATGACGTTGCTTGTAATGTTTTCAATCACGCTGATAAGTTTTTATCTGGGCTACAGCGCGGGCAATTCGCGAATTTATTTGATCTCGTTCGCGGCGGCTGGAGTTTCTGTTTTAACAAAAGGTCCGATAGGTTTTCTTTTGCCGGGGCTGATAATTTTAATTTTCTTGATGTGGCAGGGCGATTTAAAACATCTGTTGAAACTTTTCCGAGTGAAAAATTTTTTAGTATTCTTTGTAATTGCCGCGCTGTGGTATTTGCCGATGACGTTTATTCACGGGGCGGCGTTCTTTGAAAATTTTTTTGGTGTGCATAATTTTTTGCGGGCGACGGTCTCTGAATATCCGAAAACGGACGTTTGGTATTATTACGCGCTGATTTGTGCGATAGGATTTTTTCCGTGGTCAATCGCGCTGATACCCGCCGCTATAAAAAAATTTTTCCGGCGCGTGGAGCTTTTTATTGAAGAAGGACGCTTGCCGGTTCTGGATATGCACGAAAAATTTTTAATCGTTTGGGCATTGACGGTCGTGATTTTTTTCCAACTCTGCGCGACGAAATATGTAACTTACACATTGCCCGCGATGATCCCCGCCGCAATTTTCGTTGCCAGATATTTTGCTAACCGCTGGAAAAATTTCCTGTGCGTCGTGGCAAGCGCATTGATAATTTTTCCGTTAATGCTGTACTTTGTAGCATTGCCACTTGCCGAAGATAATTCAGCGCGGCGCGAAGCCAAAATTATTTTGCCGCTCCTCAACGATAAAATCTGCGTCGTCAGCTATGGCAAGGAATATTCCGGCTCATTGGTTTTCTATACCGGCGAAAAAATTTATCGGCTGGAAACTAAAGAGAACTTCGACAAAATCCGCCCGCAGAAAATGTCGTGGACCAGTAAAAATGTTATGCCGTTTATGCTATTTGACGAATTGCCCGCCGATAAAAAAGTTTTGGCGGTCGTCAACGCAGATTTTGAAAAAAGTTTTCTCGATAACGCTCAGGGAAATTGGAAACTCGTCGGCACAGTGCAACAGGGCGAATTGGAAGACTTAGCGGAAAAATTTTTTTATGGGCGCGAACACCGCGAACTAAAAACTAAAATTTTTTTGAGGGATTAAAACATGGCAATAAAAATTAAAGCTTACACTTCGCGGGACGTACAAGCCGCGATAAAAATTTGGAATGAAATTGTTCGCGAAGGCATTGCTTTTCCACAAGAAGACGAACTAGACGCGGTGACGGGTGACGAATTTTTTAAAGCGCAGTCGTTCACGGGTTTGGCATTTGATGAGGAAACTCAAGAGATTTTGGCAGTGTATATTCTTCACCCCAACAACGTCGGGCGATGCGCTCACATCAGCAACGCAAGCTACGCGGTTCGTTCGGACGTTCGCGGGCGGCATATCGGCGAACTTATCGTTAAAGATTGCATTGTTAAGGCTCGTGAACTCGGCTTTAGGATTTTGCAATTCAATGCGGTCGTTGCCACAAACATTCATGCCCGTCATCTTTATCAGCGTCTTGGTTTTAAAGAGCTTGGCACGATCCCTGGCGGTTTTCGTATGCCGGACGGATCGTTTGAAGATATTGTTCCGCAATTTATCGGCTTAACTTAGGAGGTTGGCAAGTTGCAAGAACTCATTAGCATAATAAACAAAATGCAGGACAAAAAAATTTTGGTTATCGGCGATATTGTCGCTGATGTCTACGTTGACGGGCGCATTAGCCGTATTTCCCGCGAGGCTCCTGTTTTGATTTTGGAAAAAGCCGGTGAAAAAGTTGTGGCGGGTGGTGCGGCCAATGTCGTTGCCAACGCGGCTACACTTGGCGCGGAAGTTTACGCTATCGGAATAACCGGCGACGATAACAACGCAGAAGGTTTGCGAAAAATTTTAAAGGAACTCGGCGTGCACATTGAAGGACTTGTTCGCGATAAATCCCGTCCGACAATTTCAAAGACGCGCATAATTGCCGGCGGTCGAGCTACAGTCAGTCAGCAAATCGTCCGCATTGACAGTGAAAGCAAAGAGCCGCTGTCTAAAAAAGTCGAAGCAGAACTTATCTCGAAGATTGATAAAATTTTGCCAAAGGTTGACGGAATTATTATGAGCGATTACGGCTCCGGCACTATAACTGCCAACGCAAGAAAACTCATCACGCGATACGCCGGCAAGAAAAAAATTCCCAGCATTGTTGATTCGCGTTACAATATCGGCGACTTCGAGGGGGTCGGCTACGTCAAGCAAAATGATTCGGAATTGGGCGCATTTGTCGGCTATCCCCTTAACGATGTGACAGATTTAATCGGCGCGGGCACCAAACTTTTAACAAAGCTAAATGTTGACGGCGTACTGATTACACGCGGGGAAATGGGTATGAGCCTTTTTGAAAGAAACGGCGCGGCGCATCACATTCCCGTTAGCGACATGAGCGAAGTTTACGACGTTTCAGGTGCGGGTGATACCTGCGTAGCGGCTTTTCTTTTGGCATTGACAACGGGCGCGATTCCTGCTGTTGCGGCGAAAATTTCAAATTACGCGGCGGGAATTGCCGTTCGCAAACTCGGTACCAGCACAGTCAGTGCGACAGAATTAATTGCAACGCTTGAAAGGGCTAGATAAATGTTGATTGATAAAAAAAATGCCGAGAGGTTCTGCGACGAATTAAGGCGGCAGGTAAAAAAAATCGTCTTCACGAACGGCTGCTTTGATATAATTCATGCGGGGCACGTCAGATATTTGACTGCGGCTAAAAATTTCGGCGACGTGCTGATTATCGGGCTGAATACTGATGAATCTGTCCGCCGGCTTAAAGGCGCGAGCCGCCCGATTAACACGCAAGCCGACCGCGCAGAAGTTTTATTGGGGCTAAAGGCTGTCGACCACGTGATTTATTTCGGCGAGCAAACGGCGGAAAATTTAATCGGCGAAGTCAAGCCCGCTGTCTACGTCAAAGGCGGCGATTACACTTTGGAGACACTGCCCGAAGCTAAAATCGTTCAGAGTTACGGCGGGCGCGTTGAATTAGTTAATTTAGTTGCAGGAAAATCGACAACCAACGTTATCGAGAAAATTTTATCGGAGAAAAAGTAGTATGGACGATTTAAAAAATGTTTTGATAGTAAAACTTAGCGCAATGGGCGACGTGATTCACGCCTTACCCGTCAGCTACGCAATAAAAGAAACTTTCCCCGACGCAAAATTAACTTGGGTTGTGGAGCCGCCAAGCCTTGACCTACTCAAAATGAATCCCTGCGTCGACAGAATAATTTTGTTCAACAAAAAAAATTTCCGCTCGTTGAAAGGCTTCATGAAAGAATTTTTC
>CAJONF010000228.1 GCA_905236665.1 uncultured Selenomonadaceae bacterium
AATCTGTGACCTCCTCGATGTCAACGAGGCACTCTAACCATCTGAGCTACAACCCCACGTCCCTTAAGACAAGCGCAATTATAACCGCTGATTTTAAAACTGTCAAGAAAAATTTTCGTCAATTATTTCTGATTCATTGATTGATTGAGCCATTCGCGCAGATAATCACCGATCGCTTTTACAATTTGCGCCTCTTGAATTCTTTTTGCCAAGCTGAACAGTTTTAATCCGCCATTAAACACATATTTTCCGATAAGTTCGCCGATTTTGTCCGCTATCATTCGCGCTATCACGAATAAAATTATTGAAACTTTAATTCCCAGCACTGTTAGCGCAATGCCGCCGAAAAGCGGCAACAGAAAAATCATCGCCAATTTTATTAGCAGAAATGAAAATGCCACGCTGACCGCCGCCCGTGCCAGCCGAATAAACATCGGTGCTTTACTGCGAATATATTTTCTCGTGTCCTCAAATGCTAATTTCGGGTGCCGAATCGCTTTTACGACGAAATTTCCCGCTCTTTTTGCGTAAAAAGTGAAAAACTCGCCGACTTTTTGAATGATTTTGTTTATATCCGTTGGAATGCTCGTTATCGTGGCGATTATCATTTGCGGATTAAAATCTGTGACGAATGAGCGCATTGAATTAAACGCCGCGCCGAAAATTGCTGGCGGTTTATTGAGATTTGCCACTGCGTCGGGGATTGGTAACGCCGGAATGAACGCCATTAGCACATAAAGCACTATTGCCAGTACGCGACCTAAAATCATGCCCAAAAAATATTTTATGACGGCTTTGGGATTGCGGCGGAATGCGGCTGGGAAACTTCTGATTCTGCGCGGAACTTTTTTCTTAACTTTGTCGATTTTTTTCTCGTTTTTCTTGAGTTCTGCCTCTTCACGCGCAATTTCTTCCTCATTTTCGATTTCAAGTGAACGCGAAAGGTGAATCATCTTTTGAAACGCGTCCGCAAGATTTTTTTCGTGTTCTTTTTGCCGAATTTCTACTTCCTGATCAAAAGAGCGCGTAACATTTATCATTTTTTCAAACGCGTTTTTCAAATCATTTGAGCGCGTGGTCTGCATCATACATCGCAAAGCGCGTTCCAAGTCTGATTGTTTCGTCGTGCGAATCATTTTTTGCAGATTTTTTTGCAAATCGCAAGGTTTTTTGTCATCCACCGCCTCACCTCCGCTCAAAAAGTCTTCAAAATTTCGTATTTCGTATTGCGTTGCGCGGGAATCCGTCCTGCGGAGCTAATTAAATCAATCATTTTGCGCGTTGACATCTCAAAATTCGTTCCGGCTGCTCTAACAACGTTTTCTTCCAACATAATTGAGCCGAGGTCGTTTGCACCAAAAGAAAGCGTTAATTGCCCAATTTTTTCTCCTTGAGTGACCCACGAACCTTGAATATGTTCGATATTATCTAAAAAAATGCGCGTCATGGACAAAGTTTTCATATAATCATGCGCAGAAACTTTTTCGCCACCGAGCGCAGTATTTTTCGGCTGATAAGTCCAAGTAATAAATGCGCGAAAACCGCCGGTTTCGTCTTGAAGTCGGCGAATTTTTTCCATATGTTCGAGCCTTTGCGCAAAATTTTCACCAAAACCGATAACCATTGTGGCGGTTGACTTCATGCCGATAGAATGAGCCGTCCGCATTATGTTTAACCAATCGTCCGTCATAATTTTTTTCGGGCTGATTTTTTTTCTGATTTCGTCAACCAAAATTTCTGCGCCGCCGCCCGGCAAACTATCTAAACCAGCATTTTGCAATCTTTTTAGCGTTTCCAGGATTGACAAGCCGGAAATATTCGCGAAATGTTGAATTTCAGTCGCGGTAAACGAGTGAATCGTGATATTAAAATTTTTTTTGATAAGGCGGAGCATATTTTCATAATAGCTTAGCGGTAAATCGGGATGCAAACCGCCCTGAATCATTAATTGAGTACCGCCGGCGTCCACAGTTTCGCGAACTTTTTGCAAAATTTCTTCGTGGCTCAAAAGATACGCGCCATTTTGATTTTTTCTGCGGAAAAACGCGCAAAATTTACATTCGTTCTTGCAGATGTTCGTATAATTTATATTTCGGTCGATGATAAAGGTTACAAC
>CAJONF010000229.1 GCA_905236665.1 uncultured Selenomonadaceae bacterium
GGGCCCGGAATTGTCTCGTTACTTTGGGGCGGCGCAATCGCGGCGTTCGTCGGTATGCTCTTCATGATTTATTCCTGCCGCGCTCCCAAATAAACTTAGGCAAAAAAATTATCCCGACAGAAATTTATCTGCCGGGATTTTTTTTATCAGCCTGTGAGCTGCGAGCGTCTTTCCATTTCCAAAATCTCTTTGGTGATTCGGCGCGTGTTGTACTTTTTCATGAGATAAATTGAACGGTTAACTTGCTCCTCAGTCGTCGGCGGGCAATCTTCATCGTAAACAATATCCTCATCACTCATTTCTCGCAACGCTGCCAATTCTGCTTTTTGTTCTTCGGTCAACGGAGCTTTAAGGTTAATCCATTTTCTCACCAGCATAATAATCTCTCCTTTCTTTAGAAGTCGCCTTGCGGGCAGAAATTAATCGAGTGGCTTCAGCGCGATAAGTACAAATAACTAGCAAAATATCATCGACCATGCCGATAACCTTCCATCTGTCCTCTTCATCCGAGTGTAATTCATCATATTCTTCGTATAAATTGTCATCATCAAAAACTCGAACTGCAGTTTCAAACTTAACGCGATGTTTCTTCCAATTAGATTCGGCTTTTTCGTCGTCCCACTCAAAATAACGACCGGATATTAAAGTTTCCATATAAGCAATTTTAGCATTGCGCGAGATTTTGTCAACGCAAAAAATTTTTTTCGGAGGCGTGTAACAAAACTTGACAAGCCGCGTATAATAAGCAGAAAGAAAATTAACCACTTAAAAAAAGTTTGGAGGTAGATAAAAATGGCAGAAGAAAAAATTCTTAAATCAGAAGAACTCACGGAGGAGGAACTTGACAACGTGGCGGGCGGCAAAGCTTGGGAACTGCAAGAAGACGCGGATTACCTTCGCCGCTACGGGCTTTTGGGCTCCGGTCCCGTCGACAAAGATCAAATCGAGGCGGCCATAAACCGCGCCGGCATCCTGAACGGTATCAGTCTCGGTTGCGACCTTCACAACGGCAAAAAGAGCAACAGTTACTACATCAACGGCGAAAAATATTCGCACGATGGTTTCTGGAGAGAAATCTTCAAGCGTTACCCGCTCCCGAAGACTTACTAATCGCACTCGGCAAAAAAATAATCCTCGTCAACTCGACGGGGATTTTTTCATTTATCTCGACTTGTCCAAGATTTTTTCTTGAAGTAACTCAACGTCGGAAGAGTCTTTGCGGGCGGCAAGGCACTTTCCATTTCCGCAAAGGAATAATCAACAGCTTTGTCTTCAACAATCGCGCTGAGATTATTGTCCGTGATGAAGTTGTCGTCTTCAAGGACGTTGTCATTTGCGCTAACGATTGTGTGATGTGCCGCGCCGTCGCTGTCGTACCAGTTGAGTTGTTCAGTCAACGCGCCTTGCAGACTGATTTTGCCTTTGCCGACCTTGAGAATAGCCGTATCGTCTTTAACGGTGATGTCGCTCAACACGCCGGAGGCAATGCTTATTGAGTCGCGGTTGCCCCAGCGGACAATAAGATCGTTACCGTCGCCGTTGTTATAGACGTAGAGATTAGAGCCGTCGCCGCCCTGTAAAGTATCGTTGCCCTTTCCGCCAATTAGCGTATCATTGCCCGTGCCGCCCAGTATCTTATTCGTATTGTCGTTGCCCGTGATTTTAAGTTTGTGCGTCACGGCGGAGGCGTCAATTTGTTTTAAGCCTTCGCCGAAGTTTTTAACGTCAAAACTATTTTTCCAATAATCCTTTGTAATCTTGACGGTTGTATCATTTACATTGACGGCTTGCTTGCCGTTAATGTAATCGTGCTCGACGCCGTTTTCAAAATAGGTGACGCCGATTTGATTCTTTGCGGCATTTTGAACGGTGATTTTTCCCTCGCCGACCTTCAAAACCACGTCGCGCCCTTTGGTTGTCGGAGTAGCGGCAGTATCAAGTTGAATTATATCTTCTTTGGCGTAGTCGGTGATTACGTCGTTTCCGTCACCCGCGTAGTAAAGGAAA
>CAJONF010000230.1 GCA_905236665.1 uncultured Selenomonadaceae bacterium
AGCACGCTCCTCACCATCGGCGCAACATAAAAGTAAAGCGATTGCCGCCGCTAATTCTGATTTTCCGTTTTTTTTCGGAACTTCGACGTAAGCTGTATTGAATTGTCGATAACCATTAGGTTTTACAATACCAAATAAATCACGGACAATTTTTTCCTGCCAGTCTATTAACTCAAAAGGGTTACCAGCCCAAATTCCTTTAGTATGTTTCAAACATTCAATAAAATTAACGGCAAAATCGGCTTTTTTCTTGTCATAGTGTGACGTTTCAGCCATAAGTTTTGTTGGTGTATAATTTTTCAGTTTATGCCTAGTCAATTTCTGATACCGACAACAAGCAAAGTAGTATAGCCTTTGTCAACCAACAATCGGCGCGTCTCACGGAGTGTTACACCGGTTGTAATAATATCGTCATACAAAATTACATTAAGTTCAACTGGATGCTTTACCAATTCAAATTCTGGTAAAATTCGGTTACGTGTCCTAGCAGTAAAAGTCTCTTCGTAAAAATTAAGTCCTAAAGATTCTGCCGCCTGCCGACAAATTTCCGTTGCGAAATGAAAGCCTTCCTTATGCCTTCGTCGAGGTGTAGTAACAATGCACCAACTACCCGTTTTCAAATTAGGTCCGAGTGAACGGAACAAATAATCGCAAAGGTTATCAGCAAAAAGCGGTACGTTATTTTCGTCCTCTTTAATTTCGGCTATAGGTTTTCCTTCTTTACCGGTCTCAAAAAAAGTCGTGACAAAAAATTCGCCTTGCGATCCTGTTTTTATTTTCTTTTTAAGTCCACAGCGTTTTTCGGT
This sequence comes from uncultured Selenomonadaceae bacterium, assembly GCA_905236665.1. Classification (GTDB taxonomy): domain Bacteria; phylum Bacillota; class Negativicutes; order Selenomonadales; family Selenomonadaceae; genus Quinella. The sequence continues at coordinate 807 of CAJONF010000230.1, forward strand.
ATGTTTCCAACTGGCGCGACGTTTATCAAAGTCTGTTACGTCAAAGCCAAATTCCGCCATATCAACATTAAAGTCACGTAAATCGTTTAATTCGTCAAGCAAAAAATAATTATCCCACTGAGAAGATTCAGCAACTTTGTTATCAGCTAAACGGTATGCTTTAGCCTGCGCTTTCGATAAATCTTTAGCATAAAGCACTGGAACTTCAGATAAACCAAGAAGTTTTGACGCTTCATAGCGTGTATGTCCCGCGAGAATAACGCCGCCTGCGTCAACTACTATAGGCTGTAAAAATCCGAATTGCTTAATACTTTCGGCAACTTTAGGCACAGAATTTTCATTGACGCGTGGATTTTTTTCATAAGGTTTAATCGCGTCGATAGAAACGTATTGAATATTATCTTTTGCCATTATTTAACCCTCCGCAATAAACTTTCCATCAGGTCATTTTGTGGATTAGCTCCATCATAACCCGTTGAGCAATTTTCTTTCACGATTTGAAAAATTTGATACCACAACTGACTGGCTTGTTTCATATACTCCAAACTAATTTTCACATATGGGCTTGCCATAGGCTCGCCGGTGGTAGGATGCCGTCCTATCATTCCAAAACGCGATAAATTTTCCTCACTCTGAATATGTCTAGCTGATACCTGCGCATAATTTTCAATCAACTGTTTAGCGACAAAACTTTCACAACCATGAGCCTTTAGCCATTGCCACGTTTCCGTGTATATTTGTTCAGCGTAAAAATTATTTCCGTCTTTTTGAATACCCAGCAAATAATCTTTAGGCGGCGGCATTTCTGAATTTTCTAAATCAGCGGGTGTAGATAAAACGGTACAGTCTGATAATTTACCTTCGACAATTTTATCAGCAAGCGGTTTTTTCTTTTTACCGGCACCGATGCGGCTACCGCCTCTGGCAGTACCGTCTTTAGCCATAAAAATTTCTCCTTCCATAAATCAAATAATCAATCCATTGTTTGAAATCCCGTTTTTTCGCGCGTGAGGTGGGGGCTCGCTCTCTCTCAAAATTTCCCAGAGAATTAACTGCCCCCTGCCCGTCTTTTTTTGTTCGCGGAAGCCAGCGTAATTTTCGAGTGGCAAGGCTTACAAAGTGGCATTAAATTTTCAAAGTTGTTTGTGCCTCCGTCGGCAAGCGGTTTAACGTGATGAACTTCGGTAGCCTCAGTAAATTTACCTTCTTGCTTGCACATTTCACACAACGGATTCGACGCTAAAAAACAATTACGTAATTTTCGCCATTGATAACCATAACGTTCGCTATTCTTGTACGGACGACAAAACTTATTAAAAAAATTATTGCGTTGTCGGATAACCAAAGGCTTATGCACATTGCAATAACCGCTTGAATCAACAGTGAGATTAGAGCAACCGCTGTATCGACAGGGACGTTTAGGTTTATGCGGCATAAAAATCACTCCAACAAAAAAAGCTACCTCGCGGTAACTTAAAAA
>CAJONF010000231.1 GCA_905236665.1 uncultured Selenomonadaceae bacterium
AAGTAGCCTCGGCAAAAGCGGACGCGGCGAAGCAGGAATGGGACATAAAGGTTTTTATAACTTTTTGTAAGTTCTCAGTAACGGCTTTTAAATGTTCAATGACAATCATAAAATAGCGGGCGTCGCTTATCCGCAAGGCTTTAAAGCGGCGGGCGTTCGCGCAGGTATCAAAAAAAATGGAAATCTCGACGTGGCTGTTATCTACACGGAAAAAGAAGCGGCGGTTGCTGGCGTCTTTACAAAAAATTTAGTAGCGGCGGCTCCGGTTCTCGTGAGCAAAAAAATCGTGGCGACTGGTTCGGCTCATGCTGTTGTTGCAAATGCCGGTTGTGCTAATGCGTGCACCGGTGAGCAAGGTCTTCGCGATGCTGAGAAAATGGCGCAAATTGCCGCGCAGGAACTCAACTGCAAAGCCGACGACGTGATTGTTGCCTCGACAGGGGTAATCGGCCCGAATCTGCCTATGGACAAAATGGAAGCCGGAATTAAAAACGCCGTGCAAAAACTTTCCCGCGAAGGTTCTGTCAACGCCGGCAACGCTATTATCACCACGGATACATATTCCAAAGCCTGTGCAACCGAAGTTGAGATTGGCGGCGTGGAAGTTCGTTTTGGCGCGATAGCTAAAGGCTCCGGCATGATTCGCCCCGATATGGCAACAATGCTTTGCTTTATCACCACCGACGCCGATATTGACCAAAAACTTTTGCAAACGGCTTTGAGCGACGCGACTGAAGTTTCTTTTAATTGTATGTCCGTGGACGGCGATATGAGCACAAATGATACTGTTGTTGTCTTGGCGAATGGCGCGGCTGGCAATAAAAAAATCGTCACCAAAGATGACGACTACGAAAAATTTTTTGCAACGTTAAAAAATATTTGCATTGAACTTGCCAAACGCATTGCTGCTGATGGCGAAGGCGCAACGAAATTTTTAACTATTAATGTCATGGGCGCGCAGACCTTCGCGGACGCTAAACGTGTCGGAATGAGCGTTGCAAATTCTCCGCTCGTTAAAACTGCATTTTTCGGACAAGATCCAAATCCCGGCAGAACTATTTGCGCGGTCGGTTATTCCGGCGTGCAGGTTGCCCCCGAAAAAATTTCTATTCAATTCGGCGGGCTGACTGTTTATAAAGCCGGTCTTGTCACGAAATTTGACGAAGAGGCAATGAGAAAAATTTTAGCCGCGCATGATATTGTTGTTGATATTGACCTTGGATTGGGCGACGCGCAGGCAACCATTTATACTTGCGATTTGAGTTTCCAATACGTAAAGATTAATGCCGATTACACAACCTGATTAAAATTATTCTTTCCAAAAATTATCGTCAAACAAAATTTTTCCCGCGTCAACTTGATGATTCAAAAGTTCTTCTGCCTTAGTGAGCTGAAGATCTTCCGAATCCAAGTTGAGGTCGTACATTTGGTGCGGCGGCGCGGGAATTTTTATTTCCACATCGGGCGATACACCAACGCCGTCGATACATTTGCCATTAGGCGTGTAATATTTCGCGATTGTGAGTTTCAAGCCGTCATTGTGCGCCATGGGAATTAGTGTTTGCACAGAGCCTTTGCCATAGGAAGTTTCGCCGACGATAATCGCCGCCTTTGTATCTTGCAATGCACCCGCTAAAAGTTCCGCCGCGCTGGCACTATTTCTATCGAGCAAAACGATAATCGGGAAATTCGCGGCAGGTAAATCCGAGGTGTAAACTTCTTTCGAGCCGTCACGCTTAATCACCGAAGTAACTGTTCCGGCAGGGACAATTTCTCCTGCAACTTCAACGCAACTGGTGATGACGCCGCCTGGATTTTGCCGCAAGTCAAGGACAAGACCTTTCATGCCGGAATTTTTAAGTTCGTTAAGCGCAGATTTAAATTCGTCGCCGGTGTTCTCGCTGAAGTTTGAAATTTTCATGTAACCAAGCCGATTATCAATCATTTTTCCGGCAACCGTGCGCGTATGAATACTTTCTCGCGTCAAATTAAAAGTTAAATCTTCCGAGCCTTCGCGGTGAATTAAAAGTTCAACGGGTGTTCCGACTTGCCCGCGGATTCTTAACGCAACTTCGCCTGAAGTCATTTCATCGACCGGATAACCGTCAACAGCTAAAATTTGATCTTCTGCCAAAAGTCCCGCCCTAAATCCGGGACCATCGGGAATGACGCTCATAATTTGCACGCCGCCATTTTTAAAGCCCATGTAAACGCCAATCCCCCCAAAAGCTCCGCTCGTTTCCGCACGCAACTGGCTGTAAAGTTGTGGTGCAAGATAAATCGAGTGCGGATCGTTAAGAGAATTAACCATGCCGCTTATCGCGCCGTCAATCAATTTCCCGCGTTCAACTTCTTGCACGTAATTTCCTTCGATAAATCTCATCGCGACAAAAAATCTGCCGAGGTCAAGCGCGTTTGATGAATTCAATCCCAATAAAAAGCATACCAGACCCAAAGTCAATGCCGCGCTTATCAGTGCTGTTAAAATTATTCCGCCAAAAATTTTTTTATTCATAGGCGTGACCTCCTCCCGCCAAAATTTTCTGCCACTATACCAACTTTTTCTGAAAAATTTATTAAAAATCTTGTTTGCCGCGTCCTGTTGATTGTGTTAAGATAAGCGCAATAAATTTTCGGAGGTTTTGACATGAAATCTATTTGCGTAATACCTGCGCGTTATTCGTCTACACGTCTGCCTGGCAAACCTTTAAAAGATATTTGCGGCGAGCCGATGATTTGTCGCGTGTTTGAGCGGGCTAAAAAGGCTAAATCCGTCGCTGAAGTTATCGTTGCCACTGACGACGAAAGAATTTTATGTGCAGTAGAAAAAAATTTCGGAAAAGCGATGATGACCCGCGCCGATCACAAAACTGGTACCGACCGTCTTGCTGAAGTGGCAGAAAAATTTCCCGACGCTGAAATTATTGTTAATGTTCAGGGTGATGAGCCGCTAATTGAACCGAGTTTGATTGATGAACTTGTCGCGGAATTTGTTAAGGATAAAAATTTGCAGATGGCGACCGTCGCTACAGAACTTTTGGACGCTGAAGAGATAAAAAATCCAAACAATGTCAAAGTCGTTATGGACAAAAATAATAATGCGCTTTACTTTTCGCGTTCGATGATACCTTATCCACGCAATGCCGGCGCAAAAGTTTTCAAACACATTGGCATTTATGCCTATCGTAGAAATTTTTTGTTAGATTATGCTAGAATGGAGCCTACGCCGCTAGAAAAATCCGAATCTCTTGAACAACTGCGCGCCCTGGAAAATGGCTTTAAAATTCGCGTGATAAAAAGTTCGTGCAAGTTCGTTGGTGTAGATACGGAAGAAGATTTGCGCCTCGTCAATGAAATTTATCGTCAGGAGGGATTTTAAATGAACAAAGTTAAAGTTGGCAACATTGAATTTGGCGGCGGCAAATTAGTTTTGCTCGCTGGACCTTGCGTGCTTGAGGGATTCGAGCGCAGTTTAAAAATCGGGCGGCGTGCTAAAGAAATTGCCGACAAGCTGGACATTCCCTATATTTTTAAGGCGTCGTTCGATAAAGCTAATCGTTCGTCGATAAAAAGTTATCGCGGACCGGGCATGATTGAAGGCTTAAAAATTTTGGCTGAAATTAAGCGCGAATTGAATGTTCCGATCGTCACGGATATTCACGAAACCTATCAAGCAGAGCCGGTCGCTGAAGTCGCCGACATTTTGCAAATTCCCGCATTCCTTTGCAGACAAACCGATTTGCTTATTGCCGCCGCCAAAACCGGCAAGGCTGTCAACGTAAAAAAGGCGCAATTTTTATCTGCACGGGATATGATTAATGTTGTCGAGAAACTTAGCACTCAAACGGAAAAAATTTTGCTCACGGAGCGCGGAACTTCCTTTGGTTATAATAATCTTGTCGTCGATATGCGCGGTTTGCCGATTATGCGCGGATTTGGCTGTCCTGTGATTTTTGACGGAACACACAGCGTACAACTGCCTGGCGGCGCGGGTTCGAGTTCGGGCGGTCAAAGAGAATTTGTAGAATATCTGGTTAAGGCGGCGTGTGCAGTTGGTATCGACGGTTTATTTTTGGAAGTGCACGATAATCCGGCAGAAGGACTTTCAGACGGCGCGAATATGATCGCTCTTGACAATCTGGAAAAAATTTTGGCGAGCGCGTTAAGAATTCACGAGGCGACAAAATGATAAAAGAAAAAGCGATTGAGACTTTAAAAATTGAGGCGGCGGCGATTGAAAATCTGATTCCGCGCATTGACGACGAATTTATTGCGGCGGCGGAAAAGATTATGCGTTGTCGTGGAAGAGTAGCGGTTACTGGCATGGGAAAATCCGGTCACGTCGGCAGAAAAATTGCGGCCACTCTTTCTTCAACCGGCACGCCGTCTTTTTTCATGCACCCCGCCGAAGCTTATCACGGCGATTTGGGAATGCTCACTGAACGCGATATTTTAATTGCCATTTCAAATAGCGGCGAATCTTCCGAGATTGTAAATATTTTGCCTGTTGTAAGAAGAATCGGCGCGGAAATTATCGCCATGTGCGGCAAAAGATCTTCCACGCTCGGCAAAAACTGCGATTACTTTATAAATATCGGCGTCGATCGAGAAGCTTGTTCATTGGGCTTGGCTCCCACCGCCTCTACTACCGCAACGCTGGCTATGGGCGACGCGCTGGCTATGGCTTTAATGGACGAGAAAAATTTTACGTCGAACGATTTTGCACTATTCCACCCCGGCGGCGCATTGGGCAGAAAACTTTTGCTCACTGTTGGCGACGTTATGCACAGCGGCAAAGATAATCCGATTGTCAAAGTCGGTGCCACTGCTAAGGACGCCCTGTTCGAGATGACGGCTAAAGGTTTGGGCGCAGTCTCGGTCGTTGACGATAAAAATAAATTCGTCGGGTTGGTTACGGACGGAATTATTCGCCGCGCATTGGAAAAAAATCGCAGTTTCATTGATGAGCCTGTTGAACACATCATGTTTGAACAGCCATTAATTATCAGTGCGGATAAATTGGCGGCGGCGGCTTTATCTGTCATGGAAAAACATAAACCGCGCCCAGTTACAGTTTTGCCCGTCATTGACGATAAAAATTTCCCCGTCGGAATGATTCACTTAACCGATTTACTGCGCCAAGGCGTTGTTTAAAAATTTTGAGGAAAAATTTATGAAAACTTCAGCTGACGCTCTTGACAGAGCAAAAAAAATTAATTTAATAATATTCGACGTGGACGGAGTGCTCACTGACGGCGGCATTTATCACGGCGCGAACGGCGAACTTTTTAAACGTTTTCACTGCCGCGACGGTTTTGGAATTACGCTGGCTCACTCTTGCGGCTTGAAAACTGCGATAATCACCGGCAGAACTTCCACCATGACAACTTTTCGTGCAAAAGAACTTGGAATTTCTGCCATCATGCAGGGACAAATGAATAAACGCGACGCTTACAAAAAAATCAAGGAGCAATTCAATTTGATTGACGACGAAATTTGCTACGTTGCCGACGATGTGATTGATTTGCCGGTATTTGTTCAAGTAGGTTTCAGAGCCGCGGTGGGCGATGCCGCTCCCGAAGTTATCGAACGCGCACATTTCGTAGCAAATAATTTCGGCGGGCATGGCGCAGTTCGCGAAATCCTAGAATTTATTTTAAAGGCTAAAGGATTTTGGCAAGAGATTATCGAACGCTACACCGCGCCCGAATTCGACGATAAGCATTTGACCGCGCTCAATCAGTAGGAGGATTTTCGATGATAGAAATTTCCAAGCTTCGCAAATATGCACACGGGGGGGGGGTAGTGAGATTAGAGGCTGACATAAATTTTACCGATATGCAG
>CAJONF010000232.1 GCA_905236665.1 uncultured Selenomonadaceae bacterium
AAAGCCGTTTTCCCGAAAAATTTTGAGCCGACAATGGATTGGAATATTGCCTTTGCAAGAAAAGTTATCGACTTTATTAAAAATTCGAGTGGCGGGCTTTACTTTATGCCGATAACGATTGACATTGCAGAACTTTTGCCAAAAGTTTTTGATTAATAGACGGCGCAGATTATAATTAAAAATAAAATCGTGGCGGTGTACATCAAGCGGATTGTGCCGAGAATGTGCGCCGCTTCTAAAATTTCTGTTGGTTCGCCCATGTAAGCTCGGAAATGTTTTTCGCCGAAATAATAATTCACGCCGCCCAGCCGAATATTTAATGCACCGGCAACCGTCGCTTCTGCCCAACCGCCATTCGGGCTAGGATGTTTTTTTGCATCGCGTCTCATCATTTTAAAAGCATTTTTATAATCGAGTTTCAAAATAATTGCCGCGCCGATAAAAAGCAGACCGGTAATTCGCGCCGGAATAAAATTCGCCACGTCATCGAGCCGAGCTGCCACGCGTCCGAAATAAAAATATTTTTCATTCTTATAGCCGAGCATTGAATCCATTGTGTTAATTGCGCGATAAGCCACGGCAAGCGGCAACCCGCCAATCGCGAAATAAAACAGTGGCGAAATAACTCCGTCAACAGTGTTTTCGGCAACGGTTTCGATTGTGGCGCGGGAAATTTCTGCCTCGTTGAGATTTTGAGTATCGCGTCCGACAATCCAGCCGACTTTTTCACGAGCACGGACAATGTCTTCTCTTTCCAGCAAAAAATAAATTTCGCGAGCGGCGTCGCCCAATGAGCGCGGGGAAATCATGAAACTCAACACGGTCGCTTGAATAAAAATCTGCGCGACAAGCCCAGGAAGTTCACGCGAAAAATTTTCTATGCTGATGCCGACAATCAAACTTGAAATTACAATGACGCTGACCAAAATTCCGCCTTTAAAAATTTTTTTCATTGGACTATCGAGATCGTGCCGCAAAATTTTTTCAAGCAGGGAAATTAAATTGCCGATTAAAACGACAGGATGAAATTTACTGCGCGGGTCACCAATTAACGCGTCAATCAGGAAGGCAACGACTGCAATTATCATTGAACTCATTTGCTTAAACTCCATAAAAAATTTTAGAAAAATATTCTGCCGCGTGAAAAATTTTCCTGCGCGAAGGAGGTTTTGAAGTTGAAAAATTTAATCGTGAACGCTGACGATTTCGGGCGGCACGAACTGATTAATCGCGCTGTCGAACGGGCATTTAATGCGGGCTGTTTAAAATCTGCCACGCTCATGGCGGGTGGCATTGCTTTTGATGACGCTGTTAAACTCACGAAAAAATTTTGCAGATTGGGCGTCGGAATTCATTTTACGCTGGCAAATGGCAATCCTATTCTCCCACCGAAAGAAATTCCCACGCTCGTTACGGACACGGGAACTTTTCATGGCGATTATATAAAATTTTTGAAACGATATTTGAGCGGGAAAATTTCTCTGTCAGAAATTCGTTTGGAGCTTGCCGCGCAGTTAGAAAAAATTTTGCGGACGGGCTTGACGTTGACGCACTTTGACAGCCACCAGCATTTGCACCACGTGCCAGGGATTATCGAAATTGTTTTGGATTTGGCGGAAAATGCGGGGATTAAGTCAATGCGCGTGGCTGATACAAAAATTTTTGACGGCGAACTAAAAAATATCGGGCAATTCGTCGGTAGGCTGGGCTTGGGTTCGCTGGCAAAATTCGCGGCTCATCAAGCTCACAAAAAAAATTTTGCTCACCCCGAACATTTTGCAGGTATCGTGGCGGGCGAATCCGTAAGCGAAAATTTTATGCTCAATCTGATAGAAAATCTGCGCGAAGGAACGACGGAAGTTATGCTTCACCCCGGCACCGACAATAAAATTTTGCAGGATTTTTGCCGATGGGAGCATAATTTTGAGGAAGAACTCGCCGCAGTGACTTCGCCAAAAATTTTGCAAACACTTGCTGAAAAAAATATTTCCACTATAAATTTTTCTGATTTGAGGTGACCACATGACACACGAACGAATAATGGAGATTATCCGCTTTTGCTTAGTCGGCGGGCTTTCCTTTTTGCTAGATTATTCGATACTGTTCGCGTTGACGGAATACGCCGGCGTCTATTACCTTTACTCTTCGGCGATTTCGTTCAGCATATCCGTCGTGTTTAACTATTGGCTGTGCGTTGTCTACGTTTTCAAAGGCGCGCAGAAACAGACTAAAAAGCAAGCGATAATATTTTTTTCTACAGGCGTAATCGGTTTGGGCTTGAATCAATTTTGTATGTGGTTTTTCGTGGCGGTGGCAGGTATTCATTATATGCTGGCAAAAATTTTCGCAACCGCTATTGTTACGATTTGGAATTACGTGACGAAACGCAAAGCCGTTCGTGGATAAATTTTTTTAAATTTTAATTCCCAAATCCCACGAGGCTGGCCAATATCTTTCAGCAATGTCGAGAATCGGTGGAACAAGTTCTTCGACATTTTTTATTTTAAAAATTTTCCACTCATCATCACGCCGCCGAAATTCCAAAACAAAATTCAAAACGCCAATCATTTTGCCATAGCTTGAATCGTCGCCGACCATTTTAACCGCAAGGGTTGCTTTGTCACCAGAAATTTTTTCTTCGCCAAAATCAGCGTGCACGGCGGCAAGCAAATTGTTTAATTCAGCGGCAAGAAAGTTTATCGGCGTTGAGGAAAAATTTTTTGCATACTTGTAGCTCCCGTCGAAATAGGCGTCGATGATTTTACTAATCAAACCCAAATGCACGCGCCGGAATTTTTCATTGTAGAAACGCAGAATCCGTGCTCCGAATTGGAAAAATAAATCCTTCGGATAAAGTTCGTGGAATTTAGCGCAGTTGTTCGCCAATACGTCGGTCGTTTCGTCGTAGCCGATATCCATTAAATTTTTTAAATCAACGCGGGCAAAAAATTCTTCAGCATTGCGAGTTTTTATTGCCGCTAAAATTTTTTTTAATTCGTCAGTTGTGGTATTCAAGTAACTCAACTCCTTTAAAAAATTTTTATTGACTAAGGGCGAACGGAACTTTAAAATCATTTTGAGTGGGGGGCGATTTAATGAACAACGATGATTTGAAAAAAACTCCAGAACCGACACGCAATGAGGGCGACGCGAGATTTGATGTTAGTTCGCTGTCCGATGTTAAAGACGAGAATGGCAACGGGATTTTTCACATGACGACGCGTTTTAAATGGATTCTGGCGTTGTCGATTTTGATTTTGTTGGCAGTCAGCGTGCTGATTTATGCGGTGTATATGGGCGCACTGGTCGCGGAAATTTGGCAGGCGGCGATATGGGGCGTATGCGGCTTGCTGGCGATTTATTCTGTCGTGAAAAAATCTTTGGCGGCGGTGATTCTGAATTTAATTTTATTCTTCGGAGTGTCGCTAATACCTGTTTGGCAATCGGCGCACGAAAATTTCCAGTCGGTTTTTGAGTTATTTTTTGGCTGATAAAAAATCGGGGCACCACAGATTTTTCTGCAGTGTCCCGATAATTTTTTTGCTTTAAGTTTAGTTGTCGAAAATATTTTTCAAAGCCTGAATATTCACGTCGCGATTAAGTTGTGCGAGATAAGTGGTGAGCTTGATAGATTTTGGGCAAACTTCGACGCAGTTTTGAGAATTGCCGCAACTGGTAATGCCGCCCTTTTCCATTAGGACGTTCAAACGTTTTGGCGCGTCGAATTTTCCGAGCGGGTGCAGATTGAAAAGATAAGCCTGCACAGTGGGCGCGGGACCAATGAAATCCGACTGCGGACCGACGTTCGGGCAAGCTTCCAAACAGCAACCGCAGGTCATGCAGTGCGAAATTTCGTAAGCAGTGGCGGCGGTATAGGGATTTTGAATCGGGGCGTCTTTGACTTCCCAAGAGCCATCCAACTCAACCCAACCTTGAATACGCTTGAGAGCTTCAAACATACGCGTGCGGTCAATCAAAAGGTCGCGGATAACGGGGAATGTGCGCGCCGGTTGAAGTTTGATTGGCTTTTTGAGATTGTCGACGAGTGCACAGCAAGCTTGTTGAGCTTTACCGTTGATAACCATCATGCACGCGCCGCAAACTTTTTCCAAACAGTTACATTCCCACACGACCGGCGGAACTTTTTTGCCGTCAACTGTGACGGGATTTTTTTGAATTTCCATGAGCGAGGCAACGACATTTAAGCCGGGGCGATAGTCCACGTCAAATTCTTGCGTGTAAGGCTTATCGTTCGGTCCGTCCTGCCGCTCGATTATAAATCTGACTTTTTCAGCCATGGCAAATACTCCTTCATTAAGGTTTCGATATCAAGCTGTCAATGTACTGTTGCTTTGAAACATCGTTTACGGGCGTATTAGTGCTTTTGACGTAGTTGAATATGCCACCGATTAAATTTAGCGTTAATCTATTGGTTAAGAGTTTGACTTCGCGGAAAAAGCCGACATCAAACGAGGTATTTTGAGGTGTCCGTGTCCAACCGTCGTTTAAAGAAAAGCTGTAGTCCGCTCCACTCACTTACCCGAACGCCGCCCAATTCCAAAACGATGAACCCAGTACATTGAAGATCATTCTTTCTTTGCGACAGCGTAATTGCGGGCGCGCGGTTTAATCAGCGAGTGGTCGAATTCGCGATAAGTGACAATCGGCTCTTCGGTCTTTTGGTCATAGTTTACGATTGTGACGCGCATAAAGTTTTTATCATCGCGTCCCATGAATACTAGTTCACCGTCCGCGTCGTGTTTCTGCTGACCATTTTCCAGAACGATTTTAGCATGAGCACCGCGTGATTCATCGCGACAACGTGCGCCCTTGGTGATAGCCATTGCGTAAAGAATCATATTGCGCAACTGGCGAACAAACATTGCCTCTTGATTGGCAACATTGCCGCGGTCGGTGATTCCTATATCGTCCCAACGTTTAAGAATCTTTTTAAGTTCGACAAGGCAAGCGTCCAAACCGTTATTATCGCGTTCAATGGCAACGTATTTGTACATAAGGTCGCCCATTTCGTGATGAAGTTTATGGGCATTTTCGGAGCCGTTCATCTGCAAAATTTTATCGTATTCGTTTTGAACTTCGCGGCGTGCCGCTTCCAATTCGTCATCGGTGAGTTCGGAGCCTTTATTACCGGTCTTTGCCCACTTCATAGCCTCTGGACCGGAAACTGTGCCGGAATAAGCCGCGCTCAAAAGTGAATTCGCGCCGAGACGATTTGCGCCGTGGTATTGGTAATCACATTCGCCGGACGCCATCAAGCCGGGAATATTCGTGTTGTGCAATCTGTCAACCCAAATGCCGCCCATGGAATAATGGACGCTGGGGAAAATTTCCATAGGAACTTTACGCGGATCTTGTCCGACGAATTCGGAATACATTTCCAAAATGCCGCCGAGTTTGCGGAGCAGATAATTGCCGTCAATGTGTGACAGGTCAAGA
>CAJONF010000233.1 GCA_905236665.1 uncultured Selenomonadaceae bacterium
AAGTAAAGCCTGTGTGAGAGGAAATAAGACGTAACATTCGGCGCAACCTCGATGATCCAGGAAGCTCTTATGAGCAGTTCACTCAAAGAAAAATTTTATATATCGGTCGCGAAATTTTTCAACGACCAATTTTTTTTAGGAGGAATAATTGTGGATTTACGCCAAAAAATGCTTGAAATGCTTGACAATACCCGCGTCGAAGAAGGTTACGAGATAACCGGTGGAATTTTAATTGCCGTCTCACTCGCCGTAATGAACAAATCAAACGTTTATATCTGGGCAGAAAATGATTTGCATACTTATGTTCGCCTGTTCAAAAGTTGGGGCTTGAATGTTCACAAAGTCGTTTGCTACCTGCCAAAAAACTTTCAAAAGGTTGACGACGTGGAAATTATTTCGCCAAAAGATTTAACAAAAGATAAAACGCCGCGTAAATCTCTTTTCTTGGTTATGCCGGATTGTGTGCTCGGTAAATCAAAAAATTATCTTGCTGAACAGCTTGATAAAATTCCTTCGGTTGAATTGCCAAACTTTACCTATGTTGTTGAAGGCAATGACAAATTAACCATGATTTCACACACGAACGAAAAATTTGATGCAAACAGTATGTATTATTATCAATCGCATAAACGAGAACTTATGGAATTGTTCGATTCTCTTGCTGATGAAACTTCAAAGCTGGCGTTGTATTATTATGTTGAAAGTTATGTAAAAAATTGTGTTTATCAGGGCGAACACAATCCCACGCGTTATAAATATTTTTTCGGAGGCAAATATGAGCGGCTTTATAAACATCTGGACGGCGAATGCTGGATTAATTGCGGCGCGAATATCGGCGACACTGTTTTTTCTTATTTCAGCTGGAATTTTAAGCCGAAAAAAATTTACGCATTCGAGGGCGAAAAACAAATCTATGAACAAATGTTAAGAAATCTTTCCTTCCTGCCTGCCAAACAGCGTGCACTTGTTGAACCGATTAGCGAATTCATCAACGAACGAACCAATTTTAAAAAAATTTTGGCGGGCAACAAATGTACGCTCCTAAACGCTGATATTGAGGGCGCAGAACTTCCCATGCTTCACGCCATGAAAAATATTATTCAAGCTGACCGCCCAGTAATTGCAATTTGCGTTTATCATCTTAAAGAAGATCTCTTGACTGTGCCGCAATTCTTGCAATCGATTTGTCAAAACTACGTGTTCTATTTCAGGAAGTACACGCCTTTTATAGGGCGTTTTAAAAAAAATGGCGAGATGGTTTTTTACGCCGTGCCCATTGAAAGAAGTCTGTTACCAATTATGCCCCCCCCCCGAATTATTTTGAAGATTAAAATTTGTGACGAAAAATTTTCAAACAAAATAGCCGCGTTAAATTTCGCGGCTTAATTTTTTATAATCTCTATTTTAATTGTTAAAGTCCGTGCCGTGCAGATTAAATCCGTGGTCAAGAGGTCCCGAACCTTTGCCGAGATTTAAATCTGTGCTCAATGCTCCTGTTAAATAAGTTTTTGCACGTCCAACAGAATTTTTTAAATCGTAACTTTTGGCGAGATTGGCGGCGATTGCAGAACTTAGCGTGCAACCCGTGCCGTGAGTATTTTTCGTATCAATTCGCCGACCATAGAACCATTGCCCCGCGCCGTCGTAAAGATAATCGTTAGCGTCGTTGAGACCGTGCCCGCCCTTTGCCAAAACAGCGCAACCATATTGTTCAAAAATTTTTTTAGCGGCAAGTTCAATTTCTAATGGCGTGGAAATTTTTTCACCGATTATAACTTCAAGTTCGGGCAAATTCGGCGTTATGATCTTCGCCAGCGGGAAAAGTTTTTCCGTGAGAGTTTTAACGGCGTCCACTTCAATCAATCGCGAGCCTGAAGTTGCAACCATGACGGGATCGACGACGATATTTTTTGCACCGCGGAATTTTATTTTTGCCGCAATGATTTTTATCAGTTCAGCCGAAGAAACCATGCCAATTTTCACAGCGTCCGGCTCAATGTCTTCAAAAATCGCGTCGAGCTGTTCGCACAAAAATTCCGGAGTGGAATTCATCACGGCGCGAACTCCGCACGTATTCTGAGCAGTCAAAGCAGTTATCGCGCTCATGCCGTAAACACCGTTCGCCAAAAAAGTTTTCAAATCGGCTTGAATTCCCGCGCCGCCCGAACTATCAGAGCCGGCGATAGTCAATGCAGTTTTCATAATGTCTCCAACAACTCCAAAATATTTTCTACACATTCTCCGCGCTCAAAAGTGCAATGCGTAAAGAAAAAAGGTGATGAGAACCCGACC
>CAJONF010000234.1 GCA_905236665.1 uncultured Selenomonadaceae bacterium
GGCGTTATGACAACGTACCTTTTCGGCGCATTAGCTTTGATTTTGCTTTTATGTTGCGCGTGGCTCGGCAATGTCGAAGAACTTTTAGCCGTCTTAACAATCAGCATGATGTTAATTTTTTTGTTGACGGTTATTCTGCGCGGTAGCACACGCCCAACTGATGCTTGCGTTTCTGTGGCGGGGGTGATGTATATCGGCTTACCATTTGCGCATTTAATTTTTTTGCGCTTTTTGGCGGACGAACCGCAACCTGGCGAGCCGATAACCACGGTTAAAGAAATTGCCACGAACAACGCAACTCTCCTAGACAAAATCGACCTGGGACAATTTGCAGATTTCCTGCCGACGCTCGACCTTAACTTTAACGTCAATGTTGATGCGGGCTGTGCACTGATATGGGTACTTTTCGCGTGCACGTGGGCGAGTGATACTTTTGCTTATTTTGTCGGCTCAGCTATCGGTTCGCATAAACTTGCCTCTTCGATTAGCCCCGGCAAAACTGTCGAAGGTTTCCTTGGCTCGATTGTCGGCACGGTTTTAACGGCGGTTGTTGTCGGCACGATTATTTTCGGATTGCCGCTTGTCAAAATGGCGGTGGCGGGCTTTATTCTGGCGATTGTTGCCACGCTCGGCGATTTGGTTGAATCGGTGCTGAAACGTTTCGCGGGGATAAAAGATTCGGGATTCTTCCTGCCTGGACATGGCGGCGCACTCGATCGTTTCGACAGCATACTTTATACCGCGCCAACGTTTTATTATTTTGTCATTTTGTCGGGGATAGCGTGATGAAAAAAATCGCAATACTCGGCTCGACCGGCTCAATCGGTACGCAAGCTTTGGACGTTGTAAAAAATTTGCCGGGAGAATTTTCTGTAGAAGTTTTAGCGGCGAATTCAAACGTTGAACTTTTTGCGCGGCAGGTTAAAGAATTTAAACCCAAGCTGGCAGTTTTAGCTGACGTGGCGGCTTACAAAAAATTATCGCAGAAAAAATTTTCCGGCGTGGAACTGGCTGGCGGGCGTCAAGCTTTTATCGACGCTGCTGGCTTTGACGGCGTAGAAATTGTTTTAACGTCGATGAGCGGATTTGCCGGATTGGAGCCGACACTCAAGGCGATTGCTTGCGGAAAAGATATCGCGCTTGCTAACAAAGAAACTCTCGTCGTGGCGGGCGAACTTGTCACGAACTCTGCGCGTGCTCGCGGCGTAAAAATTCTCCCTGTCGACAGCGAACACGGAGCTTTTTTTCAATGTCTGCAGGGCGAAGATTCACAGACGATTGAAAAACTTTTGCTCACGGCGTCTGGTGGTCCCTTCAGAGGCAGGAAACGTCTTGAACTTTTGAACGCCACGGTCAATGAAGTTCTTGCTCACCCGACGTGGAATATGGGCAAAAAAATTACCGTGGACAGCGCGTCGCTCGTCAACAAAGGACTTGAAGTTATCGAAGCAAAATTTCTCTACGGCGTCAATTACGATCAAATTCAAGTAGTCGTGCACCCGCAAAGCATTGTTCATTCAATGATAGAATTTCGTGACGGTTCGATAATCGCGCAACTTGCCTCAACGGATATGCGCCTGCCGATTCAATACGCGCTAACTTATCCGCGCAGATTGTCTTCGCCCGTAAAAAAATTAAACTTCTGGGAAATAAATTCGCTGACATTTGAAAAGCCGGACGTTGAAACTTTTCGCGGGCTGAAATTTGCATACGAGGCGGGAAAAATTGGCGGAACATTGCCTTGCACATTCAATGCGGCAAATGAAGTAGCTGTCAATGCATTTCTGCGCGGGCAAATAAAATTTTTAGATATTTACGACGTGATAGAATACGCCATGATGCGCCGCGAAGTTTTACAAAATCCGACGCTTGAAGATTTGTTAGCAGAAGATATGAAGACGCGCACTTTGGCGGAAGAATTTATCAAGGAGGAATATTGATTTGATTTTGACGATAGCGGCGGCGATATTTGTATTTGGACTGCTGGTTTTAGTTCACGAGTTCGGACATTTCATAACCGCAAAAATGACAGGTATGCGCGTCGACGAATTTGCAATCGGTTTTGGACCAAAAATCATTGGCAAAAAACACGGCGAGACTCTTTACTCTCTGCGAGCGATACCGCTTGGCGGCTTCAACGATATAGCCGGCATGGATCCCGAAAACAACACGGCGGGTGATCGCGGCTTCTGTGAAAAACCTGTCCTGTCACGTATGATCGTAATTTTAGCGGGCGCAACGATGAATTTTATCCTGCCGATAATTTTATTTTTTGTGATTTTCGCGACGCTGGGCGTTGGCAAGCCGTCCCCCGAACCGGTTATCGGCGGAATAATTCAAGGTATGTCGGCGGAGCAAGCCGGACTTAAAGAGGGCGACAGAATTTTAAGCGTCGACGGACAAAGAGTCACGACTTGGACAGAATTCACCGACCAGCTTAAAAATATTTCGGCGGGACAAAATATTCAGCTGAAATATCAACGCGGCTCGGAAATTTCAGAAGTCACCGTTTCGCCGTCCTTTAACAAAGAAGAAAATCGAATCTTGGTTGGCGTGCAAAGTTCCGTTATCTACGAATCAAAAACATTGCCCGAATCGTTCACGCTGGCAATAGATCACACTAAGGAAATCACCGTTGCCATGCTGGAAGGAATCGCCCGCCTTTTCAAAGAGCCAGAACAAACAGAAAATCTCGCGGGACCAATCGGAATTGTGCAAATGTCAGGGCAGGTCGCTGAACGCGGTTTTATTCCGCTGTTAAATTTCGCCGCACTACTCAGCATAAATCTTGGCATAGTAAATCTGCTACCCGTGCCCGTGCTTGACGGCGGACATTTCGTAAATCTTTTTATCGAAGCAGTCCGCGGTAAGCCGCTCGGTGCAAAGGCAGTAGCTTACACCCAGCGCGTCGGCATTGCACTTTTGTTAATGCTCATGCTCTTTGCCACAAAAAATGATCTCGTGCGTGTCTTCTTGAAGTAAGAAAAATTTATCTTGTCGCGCAGATAAAGTGCAGACAAAAAAAGCCCCCACGTCTCAAGGCGTAGGGGTAAATTTTTTTTAGGTTGTTCACTTCTTTTAAAGAACTGCCTATTTTTTTTACTTGCGTTTACCAACAGCTCCTAACTACTTTTTTCACCTTGCCTGCCGACGTTGACCAAAATTCCAATCGCCGCCATAGTGACAATTAGCGATGTACCACCGTAACTTATAAACGGAAGTGGAACGCCGACAACGGGAATCATGCCGCCGACCATGAAAAGATTTGCAATCGCTTGACCGACGATTAAAATCATAATTCCCATTGCGAGAACTTGCCCGTATTCGTCTTTAGCTTTATTGGCAATGCGGGCGGCGTATACAGCGAATGCAGCAAACAGTAAGAAAACAAAAATCGCGCCTAAAAATCCGTTCTCTTGACAAAAAATCGCGAAGGCAAAATCTGTGTGAGCTTCGGGCAAATAATCATACTTGCTGACACCGACGCCAAGTCCCATGCCGGTTAATTCGCCTGAACCTATAGCTGACAGCGATTGCACAGTTTGATAGCCGTAATTTTGCGCATCTGACCACGGATCGTAAGCTATTTTCAATCGTTCCAAGCGATAAGGTTCTTTTATAATCAATGCCGCAACGCCCGCCAATCCTGCGCCGATTAATTTTAGTACATCTGACTTTTCTAAACCGGAAACGATTAACATAAGCATAGGTATTCCCAAAATTATACAACCCGTGCCCATGTCCGGTTCTAATTCCGTCAAAGCGAACAGAACGACGATAATTATTGCTTGCACAGACAGGAGCCGCAACCGCCGACGGTGTTTTATGTTAATGGAAATGTACGCCGCCGCAATCATTATCGCAACGAGTTTAGCTAATTCTGCCGGTTGAAATTGAATTACAAAGAGTGGGAGCCAGCGTCTTGCACCATTTACCACGGGACCGACAATCAGCACGGCAACCAGCGCGATAAGCGTAAACCCTAGCAGAATTACAATCCATCGCCGCCAAACGTGGTAATCGAAATGAAAACAAACTCCAAACGCCAACAGCCCGATAAAAACGTTAGCGACGTGGCGTTTTAAAAAAAAGTAAGGCGTATCGAACTCCGCCTCCGCAAAAATAAAACTTGAGCTGAAGACGTTTATCGTGCCGAGTATCAAAAGCACGACGGTTATCGCGATAATCGCCTCCATGTCGTTTGTCCAAAATTTTTTCTTGTCGGCTTGACCGAGTTCGCGCTTTTGAACATCAGCCATTAAAAAATCTCCTCATTCCTAATTGCTCTGCAAATGTTCTTTCATTTTTAAAATTCTGCGAACAGATTCATCAATGCGCTCCTCAGAAATTTCACCGCGTTTAACCGCGTCCAAAATGCTCTTGTAAACGATTTGCTGGCTTTCGTAATTGTGGCAGATAAGCGCAATATCGCCGCCCGCCAAAATCATTTTAACACCCAGGCTCGAAACGTCTGTATTATTTTTTATCGCGCCCATTTCCAAATCGTCAGTTATCACCACGCCCGTAAAGCCCAGCTCGTTGCGTAAAAGTCCGGTCATGACGGCAGGGGAAAGGCTCGCGGAATTCACCGGATCAAGCGCGTCGTATTTCAAATGCCCAACCATAATCATAAATTTTGAGTTGTCGTGCCCTTTGATAACCTTTTTAAATGGCGGCAACTCGTCGGTATCCAAAACTTCCCTGGTATCTTCCACGTTTGAAACTTCTTTATGCGGATCGATTTTACTTTTGCCAATGCCGGGGAAATGTTTCAGTGTGTAGATAAAATTTTCTTCCTCGTAACCTTGAGCCGAAGCGTCCACGAAATTTGCAACGAATTGCGGATCTTCGCCAAAAGAGCGTGTGTCACGATAATTCACATCCGCCACGGGTGCAAAATTTACATTGACACCGATTTTTCTTAAAATCTTCGCGTTGTGTTTAGCCCAAAACTTTGCAACTTCGGGGTCTTCGCTAAAACCAATTTCCTTTTGCGACGGCGGAACCTCTAAAAAACTTCTGCCGCGTGCAACTCTGCCGCCCTCTTGGTCAATGGAAAAGAACAGCGGGACTTTTTGTTTAGCCGCCGCAGAAATATCTTTAACAAATTTTTTTGTCTGCTCGACGCTCTCTAAATTCCTGTCGTAAAAAATTACCCCGCCGAAATGAAATTTTTTCAGTGAATAAACTATATCATCGTTAATTTCCGTGCCGTAAACACCAATCATAATCATTTGCCCAATTTTTTCTTCCAGCGTCATGGATTTTAATTTCTGTTCAATCGGGTCTGGTTGCGGCAAAACGTCGGCTTTAACTTCTTTACTTTCGCCGCAACCCGTCAGCAAAAATATTACCGCAAACATCAGCACAAAAAATTTTTTCATGTTACTTTCTCTCCAAATTCGCAACGCCGGGACTTTTCATTGACCAACCTTTTAATTGATCTTGAATAAAAATCGCCGGCAACTTGACAAAATATTTCTTATAAACGCCGCTTTCGTAATTCAGTGCGAAAATTTCTTTCAGACCGCCTTTAGTGTGCAATTCTTCATCGCAGGGATTCATCGGGTTGGGAACGACGGCATATTCATCGTCAAAACATTTGAACGCCCAGTAATCGCTGTCCTTTACGTCGATTGCGGGTCGGAAAATCATTGAACCGCCATAAGTTAAAATTCTAAGCTTGTATTCGCGGACAAATTTTTCACATTTCATCTGTTGACCACGATTTTTCATATCCTCCGCTAATTTGTTGAAATCATCAATGAAAACAAGCCACGGGTCTTGCGGGGCGAGCGGCGTAATTTGCAGGGGGCGCGGCTCTGATAAATCTATCCCGAATGGCTCGGCTTGCGGCACTTCATCAACAACTTTTGGCTCTCTTATCTCGTGTACTTTTTCCTGCAGCGTGCTTAAAATTTTTTTTACGCGGCGCAGTTCCGTTTGAATTCGTTCAAGTTCGTCTGTTTTATTTTTGTTGCTTGACCAAAGATACGCCACCGCAAATAAAAGCACGACACTCAAGCCCAGCGAAAGAAAATTCAGCGCGCTGGAAAATAACGGCGAAACAATTACTTCCTCCATAAACACAACCTCCTTTTGTAGTGCGTAATTAAAAAATTTTTTAACCGAAAAAGCCCGCGCCGTCAAGACGCAGGCTTGAAATTTCTAAAGTGGCAGGGGTAGCTGGACTCGAACCAACGAATGCCAGATTCAGAGTCTGGTGCCTTACCAAC
>CAJONF010000235.1 GCA_905236665.1 uncultured Selenomonadaceae bacterium
AAAAACGGTTTTGAGACAACTTTTAACGATATTTTGCACGGTTGCAAAGCACTTTTGGAAAAAATCCGCGAAACTTTATAACATTTAAATTTTGTAAGTAAAATTCATGCAGGGAAAGTTATTTTTGGCAAGAAATAATCCGAAAAAGGAGGTTTTTGCTATGAAAGAACGCGTTCACAAGGACATTGTGATAATTGGCGCGGGTATGGCGGGCTTGACGGCGGCTTTGTACTGCGGACGCATGAATTTGGACACGATTGTTTTGGAAAATGGGTTAATTGGCGGGCAAATTGCGAACGCAACATCGATTGAAAACTATCCTGGCTTTGTCAGCGTCACGGGCGGCGATTTAATTTCGACTTTGCAGGCTCAAGCGGAGAATTTCGGCGCGATTATAGACGAATTTGACGAAATCGAGCAAGTTACACTGAAAAGTTCGCCAAAAATTGTAGAAACGCAGGAAAAAATCTACGAAACGGACGTAATAATTATCGCTTCGGGCATGAATCGCAGAAAGTTGCCATTGCAGGAAGAAAAAAAATATGCCGGACGCGGCGTTCACTATTGCGAATTGTGCGACGGGCACGCTTATGACGGAAAAATTATCGCGGTTATGGGCGGCGGCAATGCGGCGGTAGATGCGGCGAATTTTTTAACAAAATATGCTAAAAAGCTCTATTTAATTCACCGTTCGGAGTTCAGAGCGGACGAAATTTCGCAAAAAAGGATTCGCGCTAATGAAAAAGTAGAAATAATGTTGCAGACCGAGATAAAAGCTCTGCGTGGAGCAAAAAAACTTGAGGAAGTAGAAATTTTCGACAAAAAAACCGGCGAAACTAAAAGTCTTGCGATTGACGGAATTTTTGTCAATATTGGCGTTGAACCTAACACGAATTTGTTTAAAAATGAGCTAAAACTCACTGCTAGCGGGCGAATATCGGCAGGTGAAGACTGTAAAACTGAAATTCCTGGAGTTTTTGCGGCTGGCGACGTGCGCGAAAAAGAAATTCGGCAACTAACTACTGCGGCGGCAGACGGAACTACAGCGGCATTACTTGCGGAAAAATATTTATCAAAATTGAGGGAAGACTAATGGTCAAAGTCTACACGGATTCAAAGTTGTCCGTATTGCGCAAAAGTTAAGCGGTATTTGAAGTCCAAAGGCGTTGAATTTGAGGAATTTGATATCGAAAAGGACGAAAAAGCCCGTGAAACTTGCAAAAAAATGACGGGAATGGATTGGGCGGTGCCTGTGACGACGATTGACGGCGAAAATTACGTTATAGATTACGACAAAGAGGAAATTGATAAATTGTTGTGTCTTTAAGGAGGAATTTTTAAAAATGGTGAAGGTTTATTCGTTTGAATCGTGCCCGTGGTGCAACAAAGTAAAAAAATATCTTGATTCGCGTGGAATTGAGTATGAAACTCGCGATATTGAGCTTAGCGACGAGGCGCGTGAAGAGTGCGAAAAAATTTCCGGCGATTTGACGGTTCCTGTAACGACGATTGACGGAAAAAATTACGTTGTCGGCTTCGACAAGAAAAAAATCGACGAATTGTTGGCAAGTGCTTAATCAGGAGGAATTTTTATGAGCATTTACGATTTTACGGTTAAAACTAATCGCGGCGTCGAAAAAAGTTTGGCAGATTATAAAGGAAAAGTGCTTTTGATTGTCAACACGGCGAGCAAATGCGGTTTTACGCCCCAATTCGAGGAGTTGCAAGCACTTTACAAGAATTATAAGGAAAAAGGCTTGGAAATTCTCGGTTTTCCGTGCAATCAGTTCGCGGGGCAGGAGCCTGGTACAAATGAAGAAGTTCAGCAGTTTTGCAAATTTAATTATGGCGTGACGTTCCAAATTTTTGAAAAAGGCGACGTTCGCGGCGAAACTGCTCAACCGTTGTTTAAATACCTCACCGAGCAAAAAAAGTTTGAAGGCTTCGACATGAGCCACCCCGTTGCCAAACCCTTGCTTGACGCTTTGCAGAAAAATTTCCCTGAATATTTGGAAGGCGACGGGATTAAGTGGAATTTCACGAAATTTTTAGTTGACAGGGACGGAAATGTTGTTGCACGTTTTGAGCCGACGACGACGCCCGCTTCAATCGCCGCTGATATCGAAAAATTGCTCTGAAAAATATTTTAAACCGAATTTAACCAAACTGCGCGAGAATTCCCCCGCCTCTATAGGCGGCGGGATGAATCGCGCAAGTTGACAACAGCATTGACTGCAAATA
>CAJONF010000236.1 GCA_905236665.1 uncultured Selenomonadaceae bacterium
ACAGCTTCAATCGGAAAAAATTCGCAGGAGGGAACTTGTTTTAGCGCGGCGGCATGAAAAATATAATCGACGCCGTACATTGCCGACTTGACGCTTTGAAAGTCGCGAACGTCGCCGATATGGAATTTAATTTTGTCGTTCTGATAGTAACGGCGCATGTTGTCCTGTTTATTTTCGTCGCGAGAGAAAATTTTAATCGCGCCAATGTCAGTATCGAGAAAGCGTTTCAAAACCATATTCCCGAAAGAACCTGTGCCACCCGTTATCATCAACGTTTTATCTTTGAAAATGCTCATGCTAATTTCCCCTCCTTAAGCTCTGCTAGCCCATTCTACGAAAATATTTTTTCTAATCGGCGCATCAATTAACATTTGCATTAACGATTCGCGAGTCAGCGTACGAACATTTTCAGAAGGCTTGATATTTTCAAGTTGATTGAACGGAATAAATTTCACGTTATCGCCCAATGTTATGCCGCGCAATGAGAAATCAAATTTTATAAGTGGCTCTTGTTCCTTAAGCAAATAAGTTTCAAAGTTGCCGTCGTTAATCATGCTACTTAAATCTTTTGCAAGCTCGTCAGCGTTTGGAGATTCGGGTAACTCTTGGAGCTTTTGAATAGCGAACTGAATTGCATGTTGATAAATCTCATTACCAATCCATTTTGTAAACAATGCGCTATAAAAATGATACATATCTATTAATCCGCTACCGATAATGTCATCTTTATTCGAGTTATAAATCATCCAGCTATAAAGCCAATGTTCTTCACTCATTCTTATTGAATATGTATTTGTTGCTTGTTCGATATGTTGCCGCGACAAAATAAGGGGGCGGTCAACATAAATAAGCCGCTTGCCTCTAAACATTTCAAACCATTTTTTATAATCCTGCACAGCACGGAAATTTTCATCAAAGTAGCCGTAAACGTCGAAATAAAATTTAGGTATTAATAACGTGCAACCGCTTATAAAACCTAAAAGCGGAGCCAAGGCTCCTGTCTCAAAAATTTCTTGACGATAAGGTAATTTAATTTCATAGTTTAAAATTTTACGTTCAGGCATTTTTATACGGAGCCAATCACTGTAAACAACCCGCGACATATCGCCGGCTTGGCGCAAGGCATCAATTTCGACCTGAACTTTTTCGGGCAAGTAAACGTCATCATGCGAAAGCCACGAGAAATATTTCCCGCGCATATTTTTAATTCCAAGATTCAGAGCAGTAGAAACGCCACCATTTTCTTTTTCAAAGTAGCGGATTCTATTGCCGTAAGAAAGAGCGATGTCACGAGTTTTGCCGCCGTCGTTCGAGCCGTCATTGACAACAATAATTTCAATGTTCGAGTAAGTTTGCGCTAAAGCCGAATCAATCGCTTCATGCATATAGTTAGCTCCGTTATATACGGGGATAATAATTGATACTAATGGATCCAAAATATGATCTCCTTTCTACATAATTAGCTACGCTATTTGATGATAAAACACAATGTTTTTTCAAAAATCTTTTTTGACATTATAATAGACCACTTTATTAAAAGCAAGGTGAAATCGACTTATCCAAAGTTCCTGCCAGACGCGTCATCACTTCTTCTCAGATAAGCCAACAGCCCAGTTATCGTTATGTCACTCCTTCGCGTCGAGCGATTTGCGATTAAATTTAGCGGCAAAAAATTGTACAATGACAAAGAAAACGGGGATTAAAAATATTCCGATAGAGGTCGCGGCAAGCATTCCGGATACAACAGCAGTCCCCATACTATTACGAGCGGCGGAACCTGCACCGCTTGCGACAGCTAAGGGTAAACAGCCGATTATAAACGCCAGCGAAGTCATAATAATTGGTCGAAGTCTCAAACCTGCTGCCTCGACGGCGGCTTTTTTTGCGTCCATGCCTTTATCGGCGCGAACTTTGGCAAATTCGACGATTAGGATAGCATTTTTCGCGGCAAGTCCTATAATCATCACGACGCCGATATTCATGTAAACGCTATTCATCAAACCGGGATTTGGCGAGCCGAGAGCGGCGAGTCCCATAAATAACGCGCACTGAATGAAAAATGCGCCGAAAATACCTGTCGGAATCGTCAAGAGCACGGCGAAAGGCACGCTCCAACTTTCATAAAGTCGCCAATCTGACTGCCGCCGAAATTAGCCTGCAAAGTAGTGTAAACGTCGGAAAAACTTACGCCGAGTTGCTTAGCCTTTTCGCGATTGAGTTCAAAAT
>CAJONF010000237.1 GCA_905236665.1 uncultured Selenomonadaceae bacterium
GCATTAAGGAAAAAAAGCAAAAATAATTTTGAGCGAAAAAATTTTGGCAGTCGTATAACGCGGCTGCTTTTTTGGCGTTTAAGGAGGAAAAATTATGATTCTGGTTACGGGAATTACCGGACAACTCGGTTTTGACGTTTTAAGAGAATTAAAACAGCGCGGCGTAGATGTTATCGGTACGACGCGTGAAGAAATTGACTTGACGACGGAAAATGGCGCGAAAAATTTTATTTTGGACAAAAAGCCTGAAACCGTCATTCATTGCGCGGCTTATACAGCTGTTGATAAGGCAGAAAGTGAAGCAGAACTCGCTTTAACCGTGAACGGATTGGCTACGCGCTGGGTTGCGGAGGCTTGCAGAGAAATTAACGCGAAAATGATTTATATCAGCACGGATTATGTTTTCGGCGGCGACGGAAAAACGCCTTACGAGGTTCACGATGAAAAAAAACCCGTAAATGTTTACGGGCGCAGCAAACTTTTGGGCGAAGATTCTGTCAGCGCGATTCTTCCACAACATTTTATCGTTCGAGTGAGCTGGGTTTTTGGAATTAATGGAAAAAATTTTGTTAAAACTATGCTTCGGCTTGCTGAAACAAAAAATCAACTGCGCGTCGTCAAAGATCAGATTGGTAGCCCGACTTACACAGTTGATTTGGCAAAACTTTTGGCGGACATGGCTTTTACAGAAAAATTCGGTATATATCACGCCAGCAACGAAGGTTTTTGCTCTTGGGCGGAATTTGCTAAAGAAATTTTTAAACAAGCCGGTCTTAACGTCGAAGTGGAAGAAATTGAGACGATAGATTATCCCACGCCAGCGCGTCGCCCGTTTAATTCGCGGTTAAGCAAAAAATCTTTGGACGACGCCGGCTTTAATCATTTACCGCCGTGGCAAGACGCCGTAAAAAGATTTTTAGCAGAAATGAATTCCTAAAATCTCATTTGCCGATACAAAACTTTGAAAAAATTTCGTTGATAACGTCTTCGCTGACATTTTCGCCCGTCAAATCGCTTAAACATTCCAACGCGGCGCGTAAATCAATCGAAACGAAATCAATCCCGACGTTCAAACGAATAGTTTCCTGTGCTTCGTGCAAATGTTTAACAGCGCGGCGGAGTAAATCGGCTTCGCGTTCGTCGCGGACGAAACTCATTTCAAAATCAATCGTGCCCACGCGTTTTTTTATCGCCGACAAAAGATTTTCCGTTCCAAACCCGCTCTTTAGTGAAATTTCAATCACTTGGGCGGGAATTTTTTTTGAAATTTGCGCGGCGGAAGTTATTTGCGGCAAATCATTTTTAGTCAGCAAAATTAAAGCGTCGCGGTCATGCAAAAGCTTAAAAATTTCTTCGTCCTCATTGTCAAGCGGTCGTGAGCCGTCAAAAAGAGCCAGAATCAGTTCTGCGCGGCGTGCACAATCTTTGGCGCGTTCAATGCCGATTTTTTCCACCGCGTCGCCGGAATTTCTAATTCCAGCCGTGTCAATAATTTTCAGCGGGATGCCGCCGACGTTTACAAACTCTTCAATTTGGTCGCGAGTCGTACCAGGAATATCTGTGACGATTGCTCGTTCGGTTTTGGCAAAAAAATTCAGCAGACTTGACTTGCCGACGTTCGGTTTGCCGATAATTGCCGTCTCCAGCCCTTCGCGAAGAATTTTTCCCGCCGTTTGATTCTTTAACAGTTCGTTCAGCTTAAAAATCTGCACGGAAATATTTTTGTCAACTTCATTTAAAGTCACGTCGTCCAAATCGTCTTCAGGAAAATCAATCGTAGCTTCGATATGCGCGGCTGAATTTAAAATCGCCTGCCGAATCTCACGAATTGTCTTTGAAGTTTTACCTGCCAACTGATTTTGAGCAACCGTCAATGCGGCGGAAGTTTTTGCTTGAATCACGTCCAGCACTGCTTGAGCCTGTGTTAAATCAATTCGCCCGTTCAAAAAAGCTCGCTTGGTAAATTCGCCACGCTGTGCAGGTTGCGCACCCGCCAGATAAGTCAGCTTTAACACTTCGCGCAGAACAACGCTGCCGCCGTGGCATTGAAATTCTACAACATTTTCTTTAGTGTAGGATTTCGGCGCACGCATAACTAAAACAATCGCCTCGTCGACAATTTCGCCTGAAAAATTTTTCACGTGCCCAAAAATAATTTTCCTGTCCTCGGTTAGCGGTTTATCAAAAATTTTTTCAGCAATTTTAATCGAATCCGCGCCGCTCAATCGAATTATCCCGACGCCAGCCGCGCCCGCCGCCGTTGCTATCGCGCTTATCGTATTTTCCATAGAAGCCCCGCCTTTTTATTTGCCGACCAAAAGTTTATTCACGTTTTTATAAAAATCTTTCAATAGGTGACGATACGCATCGGCAACTTTATCATCAGTCTCTACTGAGCTGTGAGTGAGAATAACTCTGCCGTTCGCGTCAATCAGATTAAAAGTTCCGCCGACCGTCGCCGTGTATTTCCAATAGCCGTGATGATCTACAATCTCCGTGGTGTATTTTTTTATCTTCTTGATATGTTTTTTACCTTCGCTATCGTACCAATCGTGCTCATCTTCAGAAAGCAATTTGTTATTCAGCGTGACGTAAGGTTCAATCCACTGGCGATCTAAAGTGTAACGATTTATATTTCCCTGAACAAAATATTTAGCTTTTCCCGTGCCGTCATAATCAATATCAACCTCGGTAAATTTAAACGCTAAATCTTTCATAGAAAAATACGCCGACTTTAAAGAATATTCATCGCTACCAACATTGCTCGGCAAATTTATTCCCTTAAAACCAATAGTTTTCGGAACACGCGTTTTTTTCTTGTTATCTTTAAAATTGTCTTGAATATTTTTAAAATCTTTGCGGAATTCGTCGACTATACTTTTAAAAACTTCGACGTGGTATCTATCGGGCTTAAGAGATTTTGTCTGCTTGCCGCCGAAAATCCCCGTGAACAGCCCGACAACGCCGCCATATTCGTCGCCGTAAGTGTGTTCGGCGTTGCGGTAAGTCATAATTTTTTTGCCGTCCCTGTCATACATATTGTATTCAATGCCCATATGATACAGCATTAATTCTTCTGCAGGAATGGTGTGACGTTCAGTCCATTTGCGCTCGTCATAAGTTCTGTTGCCATTTGGACCGCCAGTTTCTTCCGTCCAAGATCTCATATTAACCGTTACAGTTTTTTCCGGCGATCTGTGCGGCTCCAGCTTGTCAAGATTTATCTGCGGGATTATATAGCCGTTCGCGGCGGTAATATTCATAACGGTTGCGGCGCGGTCACTTTCTGAAGAAAAATTATTGTACAGAGTTTTGTATTTTTCTTCGTCAACGCGAATATCTTTGTTCTCCTTCAGCGAAGAGCCGAGCGGCACGGTTTTAATCTTTAATTTGCGGACAAAACGTTTGTCGAAGTAATCGTTTGCTTGATAAATTTCGGACTGTTCGTTCTCGTCGATTTTGAACGTTCCGTCCAAACCCTTAATCGGATAGATGAC
>CAJONF010000238.1 GCA_905236665.1 uncultured Selenomonadaceae bacterium
GAGCTTCCTGGATCATCGAGGTTGCGCCGAATGTTACGTCTTATTTCCTCTCACGCAGGCTTTACTTCCCGTAGTTCCTACGGTAGAACAAGTACGAGTGTTGCTTCGCCGCACACAGGCGACGAGCTTTGTGCAACATCTCAAGTGGATTGTATCTGCAGTCAATGCTGTTGTCAACTTGCGCGATTCATCCCGCCGCCTATAGAGGCGGGGGAATTCTCGTGCAGTTAGGTTAAAGAGATGCACCGATTTTATATGCCATGTCGCCGAACTCCGAACTTTCAACCATAGAACGACTGCCGCAACCCGTCGCCCAAACCTGTCCAACGTCTTGCCAGCTCATGTAGCGAACCAGCGTTTCGTAATGATTTTGCAGAGATTCCATAGTCCAATCTGCGCTGTTCCAAGCCGTCGCCATTATCATTGATTTCTTGCCGCTGAGTTTCGTCGTCCGCGAATAAAATCTATCAACAACGGTTTTAAGCTGTGCACACATACCGAAATAATAAAGCGGTGTCACCAAAACGAGCAGGTCGGCTTTAAGCATTTGCGGCATTAATTTATTTTCTATAGCGTCGTCAAAAATGCACGCGCCGTTCATGCCGCATTGGTCGCAGCCGCGGCAAGGATTAGTTTTTTCGTTCGCCGCGTCAAAAATAAAAACTTCGTGACCTGCTTGCGTCGCACCTTTGACAAATTGTTGAGCCAGATAACGCGAAGTAGATTGCTCCTCGGAATGTGGACTGCTATTAATCACGACAATTTTCATAGATTTTCCTCCCGAAATGTTACCCTGCGCGGAAACTTCAACGTTATCTTTTTTTTTATCGTTAATCGCCGACAAGCCGCAACCGCTAAGATAAAACGCCATTGCACCAAAGGCAACGACCTTTATAAATTTTCGTCTGTTCATTGTGGTCACCAGATTTTAATTTGCGTAAACTTCCTTAGCCATAGGAAAAACCGCCCAAGCTTTTGGCCAGCCCGCGTAAAAAGCAAGCTGTGTAATAATTTCTACCATTTCAGCACGTGTGATGCCATTAGCTTTTGCGTTGGCAAGGTGATGTTTCAATGCATCTGTAAAAATCCCTGCGCCAACCAGCGTCGATACCGTGACAAGGCTCCTGTCGTGCAGAGATAAAATATTGTTGCGACTCCAAACTTCGCCGAAAAGAATATCATCATTGTAGCGGGCGAATTCCGGCGCGAAGTCTCCCAAATTTTTTCTGCCGGCGTCCTGCTTAATTTTTTTACCAACGTTTTCAAAAGTTTTAGCCGCGTCGTCGCCATAAACTTCTTTAGCCATAGGGAAGACTGCCCAAGCCTTTGGCCAGCCAGCATAAAAGCCAAGTTGTGTAATAATCTCAACCATTTCATCGCGAGTGACGCCGTTTTTCTTCGCCGTCTGAATGTGATATTTAAGCGCGTCGGTTATAACGCCGGCTCCGACTAACGCGCAGATTGTTACAATGCTCCTGTCGTGCAGTGATAAAATATCATTGCGGCTCCACACTTCGCCGAAAAGTATATCGTCATTGTAACGAGCGAATTCCGGCGCAAAGTCTCCGAGATTATCGCGCCCTGCCGTCTGAACAATTTTTACTGCTTTAGGTTTTTCCATAGTAGCCGCCTCCGTTGTCGTAAAACTCATCGTGAACAAAATCGCCAATCCTGCCGCAAAAAATTTTTTTATCATTATAGAAACTTCGCTCCCCTCCGAAATTTTTCCTACATTTATTATAAAGCAACTGTATGAAAATCTGCAAGAAAAAAGGCGGCATATCAATTATCGCCTTAAAAATTTTATCGCGTCGTATTTTTATTTTTCGTCTGCGCCGTAAGTAACAAGCGTGTCTTTCGTCGTGGGATTTTCAATATTACTTGACGTTTCAAAGTTGTCCGGAGAATAATTTGCCCTGGGATTTTCTACGATATTGTCAAGCGTTGTGAGCGGGTTAAAATTTTCATCTGTAAGCAAATCAATCGTCGAATAAATTTTGGATTTGTTTTTCGCGTCGAGAATTGTTATATCTTGACACGCAACGTCTTCCAGAGTTATTGAACCGTTACCGACTTTGACAATAACATCGTTTCCTTCGACTGAAATATCGGGCGTGCCTTTGGAAATTTTGAGTTTATCGTTCGTCGAAAAATCTGCAATAACGTCGTCTCCGTCGCCCGTCGAGTAGGCAAAAACATTTCCTTTACCGCTACTTGTAATTGTATCGTCGCCCTTTCCGCCGGTGACAGTTATATTCGCGCCCAGAACTTTAATTATTTCGTCGCCCTTACTGCCGCTTATCGACGAATTGCCGTAGTCCGCCGCGAAACTGAATTCGTAGCCTTCGCCGCTGACGGAAACTTTGTTGCTCAAAGCTTTGTTAGACAAAGTTATAACGTCGTTATCAAGTTTAATTCCCTCAATATTGTTGTCGTCAACCGTAATTCCTTTTTTCAGCCCGCTGATTGAAGTTAAAGTTTTGCCCGAAATCTCCTTGCTGTAAATAATTTTGTTCTCTTCGAGAGTGTAGCCTTCCGAAGTTACCGTGCTTAATTTGGCAGTCGTGCCCTTAACACTCCAGGTATTAGGCAAGGCTTCGGGTTGCGGAACGTCATCAGCCAATTTAAGCGTATAATCGCCCGTGACTTTGACATCCGACGTACCCAGAACTTCAGCTGACAAAGTTATAACGTCGTCA